>CBEUCM010000005.1:0-57492 GCA_965541645.1 uncultured Archaeoglobaceae archaeon
GCTGCATGGTGTAGAGTATATCTTCAGGGCTGAGCCTGACATTTACGGTGTGCAAGACTGCACCCATCATGGGTATGGCAAAGTAACATTCCAGATAGCGGTTGCTGTCCCAATCCAAGACGGCAACCTTCGTGCCCTTCTTAACCCCAAGCTCCTCCAGCGCACTTGCCAGTCTATGCACCCTTTCGTAGATGTCCCTGAAGGTGTACCTCTTCAGGTCCCTATATACGACCTCCTGCTTCGGAGCGTAGTTCACACCACTTTCAAAGATGTGCTTTATCAAAAGCTGGTAGTTGTAGGCCTCATCCATCCTTTCCCACCTCTTTGGTTATTCTTTATCATGCTGATGATTCGGAGTTTATGAAGATTTTGATTGGAAACGAATTATGCTGTGGATAGTTCACGACGATTGATGATTTTATTTCGTAAAGTGTGAAATATATTTAGCTTTAAGAATGATTAACCCAATAGGAAAGCAGTAGATCACAATCATAAACCTCACAACAATCACTATTATTATGTCAACTTTAATATAAAAAATGCGATAAGTTTTTAAATGATGACATATACTGAAGGTAGGGGGTGAGGGGATGAAACGCTCTCGGATGGAGATCATCTATGACATTCTGACGAGCATTGACAGGGGCGTGAAATCTAAAACACGCATTATGTATGCCGCAAATCTCGATTGGCGGAGTTTTAGCAAGTATATATCCTTTTTAGAGGAGGAGGGCTTCGTTTCACGCAACGGAAACGGGTACGTTCTGACGGAGAAGGGCAGAATCTTCATCTCAAAACTGCGTGAGATTGAGGAACTCCTTACGGTTACAATTTAATTTACTCTTCTGGTAGAGTTAAGAACTTGAGTAAAGTTTTTGTTGGGATGATCTTTCCCTTCTCGACCTTCACGAATCCGATGACTTCAAGTGTTTTTGCCAGCTCATCGTCTATTTTTCTACCTTCAACCACCCTTTCGCACGCCCTGTCGATCTCTTTAAATCTCATCATTATTAGGTGTATTTAGACTAAAAAATTGTTGTGGTTCTGTTGCATGTGGTTTAACCATATGTTTCGACCATATGTTTTATTCATGTGTTTTTATTTCATAATTGATATTAATATTTGAGGTCAGTTAAGAGTGAGGTGTTGTGAATGAGATGGGCGCTGAGTTTGGTACTGCTTGGGTTTGTGGCTGTAGTGGTTGGAGCGGGTACGTTTGCGTACTTCAGTGATACTGAGGAAAGTACGGGGAACTACATTGCGGCTGGGACTTTGGACTTGGTTGTGAATGGAGTTGGGCAGTTTGATACATCTGTTGGTGGAGACGGCATAGCCCCTGGTGACTCTGACTCGTGGGACGTATCAATTCAGAATAGTGGAACAGTCGATGGAACCCTCACTGCAAAGTTTACTAACTATGATTATACCGAGGGTACTCCAAGTACTGTTGACGCTGGAACAGATAACCTAAGAGATGTTACTTACATCACCCTGACTCTCGACGGGAATAATGTAGATCTTAGTGCGTTTGATAGTAATGGAGATGGAAAAGTCTCACTCTCGGAGCTTGAGGACCAGGTTATAAACCTTGGTGCTCTCAATGGAGGAGTCTCCAAGACACTCACCGTCTCATGGGAAATCGACTTCAACGCTGACAACGGAATCCAGGGTGACAAGATAGAGTTTGACATTGAGTTCGAGCTTACCCAGTCATAAAATTCTAATTTTTTTAGAGTATTATTGGTGATCAGAGATGCGCAGCTTCGCAGCACTTGCACTGTTTGGACTTGCAGTAATGTTCGTAGCTTACACTACGTTTGCTGTGTTTCAAGATACTGAGGTGAGTGGGGGGAATCGTATCCAACTCGGTACACTAGATCTCGTGCTTACTGATGGTATTCCGAGTGCAGATGGACAGTGGAACATATGGGGTGGATATCCTGGAAACCCTGGACTCACACAGGGGGATGGGGAGATCCATATATACAATACTGGGGACGTTTCGGCGAAAAGTGTGAAAATATGGTTCACTTTTGACTGCTATGAGGACGATAATGGAAACCCCTCTGATGGATATAAACCTGGCCCTGAGTCTGACTCAAATCAAACAGGAGTAGGTAACTGGCTTAAGGAAATTAAAGTGACTGAAATACGATATAGTGAGAACAATGGTAGGCCAAATATCGGTATAGTGTACGATAACGGAGACTCATGGGACACGAGCTATATCTCTGACCTTGACAATGACGGTATGATAACTCTATATGACCTCTCGCAGCAAGAGATTACAGGGCTATACGCCCCACAAACAAACGGAGATCCTAGTGCAAACACAGGCTATACTGCATTCGAAATGAGCTTCAAGATTATAGATACTGGATCAGAACAGAATTACTGGCAAGGCGATGTCTGCATCATAACAGTACATGTAAAACTTGAACAAGAATAATTGTTATGCTGTATTTTTTCTACTATTTCTATGCCCTCCAAAAAACTCCTCCCGGCTGTTATTCTCGCACTCCTTCTGCTTGTGCTGACTGGAGTTGAGATGGGTAAGACCTACACAGCCCCAATATCTGAACAGCAGAAAGAGAATGCAGTCGATTTCTGCTTTGATGGGGACTCACAAACCCCACCAGCCTTCCTGAAAGTTTCAAACTTCGCTCCCGGGATGACAGCAGACGGAACGCTTGCCATCAAAAATTGTGGAACCAACGCATCCGAGTATTTCGGCCTGTCTCTAAGCTACGAGTTCAAAGATTATGCTGCTGACAGCACGGCTGAGGGTTTTCTTTCCAACATATCCATCGAGGAGCTGAAGATAGGTAAAGGTGGAGACCTTGTATACACAAATCTGTTGAGTAAAGTGACCGATACAAACGGGAACGGCTACATTGACCTCTACGACCTGTCCAGCAATCCCATATCCACAGACTACTCCATTGCCCCAAACGGACAGGAGACGCACTACTTCTACATCAGGGTAAAGTTTATTGAGTCGGCGGGCAACGAGTACCAGGGAGACAGGGTGAACCTGACGTTCACCTTCAGCATGGGGTGAAAGTGTGAGGGCCACGAGGTACTTCCTCTTAATCTCATTCATCCTGCTAATTCTCACCGCAGGAGGCACTGTATCCTACTTCTATGACATTGAATCCCTCCAGCTCTCAATCACGGCAAACTGGCATACTCAGGCAGATGATCTGCAGCTCTCCAAGCCTGAAATTGTGGATGAGCTCTGCAAGAAATGCTGCATGCTGAACTGCATCTGTAAGCACACCAAGTGGGTGAAGGCTGTAAACATTGGTGACGAAAACATCGAGGTCGTCGGCATCAGCGTGACAGGGTTCAACGGAACCCTTAAAAAGATACTTTTCATCGACTGGAATATCTCCACCAGCGCTGTTCTGTGGAGAGGTGAAGCTGAGAGCGGGGATGAGATTGACGTTTACGCTGTAGTCCCACCCTACATCGACTCCTGTGATGCCAGGTACTTCGGCTTCATTTTTAAAGATGAGGTCGGCACCGTTACCATCACCTTCACACTCTCAGACGGTTCAAGAAAGAGCATAACACTGTAGGTGGTTGCTTGAAGGCTGAAATTGCTGCAGCAACTGTTGCAGTCGTCATAATTTTCACTGCCACCCTGATATACACGCAACAGCTTGTTCCATTAATAGTCCTTAGTGGAAGCATGGTCCCGTACATCTACCCTGGAGACGTCATCCTTGTCAAAAAGGTCTCCCTAGAAGATGTGCAGGTGGGTGACGTCATATGCTTCAAGAGCCCCTCTAAAGGGGAGAGGGTGCTGATAACCCACAGGGTGGTAAACGTAAGTGCATTGGATGGTGAACTCGTATTTAAAACGAAGGGTGACGCTCTTGAAGAGGCTGATCGGTTCAACGTTTCAGCTGAAGATGTTGTCGGCAAGCCTGTTCTGCTGATTCCACTCATCGGATACTTGCATGAGAGAAAGGGCATCACATATATCTCCCTGATCCTGATTCCATCCTTCATAGTCGCTTTTTCAGAGTTTCGCTTCCTCTTAAACCCAAAGCTAACTGAGCGGGAAGAAATAAAGGCAAGCAGGTTTAAAACTTACCTGTCAAGGAGGAGATGCGTAAACACTGGAAAATTCTTGGTGACCCTCCTTGCAACCTACGCATTTTTGGGGATTCTGCTGACGCAGGATTTTGTCCCCGTTCAGAAGGTGGCAATCGAAGGCGGTAGGGTGGTGGTTGCAGAGGGGTGGGACCCCTACGAGGTGTACTACTTAATCCCGCCCTTCTATCTTGATCTGCTTTACAGAATAAACCCCCTACTGCCGCTGCTGGCGATGGCTTTATATCCAGTAGCCATATCCCTTTTGTTGTTTCCGATATGGACTGAGAACAGGGGGAAGAGAAAATGGAGAAAAAGAAGAAAGTTCTTGCTGTATCTGTTATAGCATTTCTGCTCTTGCTTGGTTTTGGCACATACAACGCATACACGCTGCTGAAACCAAAGACAGTGGTGGTTGAGACGAACAAAACTGTTGCAAAGTACTCGCTCTACTATGAGCACTCTTCCATTGTCTCCAAGGGTAATCCTGTCTGGCCGGTCGGTGAGAAGCTGTCAAACAGGGATGTTTACTTTTTCTCGATAAATCCCGTGCTTAACGTGACCTTCAACTTCGACCTGCCCGATTCTGGGTTTAAGATTGATTGCACAACTAAGCTCCTGATTGTGTCCTCGGATTCTGAAAGGACGTACTGGCAGGTTGAGAGGATACTGAACAGTGAATCGGAAGTTGTGACCGGTAAAAAATTTAGCCGTACATTCACAGTCAATGTGGAAGAGCTAAAGAGAGAAATACGGGAGATCGAGCAGAGTCTTGGCTTTAGAGGTGGTAGCAAAAAGGTTAAACTCGTAACTGATGTTGTAGCTGTTGGTAGTGTAGGAGGGAAGAGCAGAAAGATAGGTGAGAACGCGGAGCTGGAAATAAGAATTTCAGAGAGCTACTACCGGGTTTTGTCCAGTCCAGTCAATGGGGAGATTGCAATCCCGTCAAAGAAGGTAAAAACAATTCCACCGGGACAGAAAGAGTACATTCTCGCCTCACTCTGGATTCTGATTCCGTGTGTGGGGATTGCGGGTAGCGTGGTTGTTTACAAGTACGCCCCCACCAGAAGTGTGGAAAGAGAATTCAGAAAGTTCAGGAAGTGGATCAGTCACGGGCGCATGCCTGATATAAACATGACAGAGGTTGAGATGAAGAGTCTTGAAGATCTCGTTGATGCAGCGATAGATGCAAACGAAAGAGTCGTCTATGACGAGTCCAGAAACGTTTACTTCTTCATCCATGGAAATGTCCTCTATCTGTATAAACCTAAATTATCAGAACTATGATTGAGATCCTCAAACTCAGAAGGGAGAGATTCAAGTTTTTCAGAGAGGCCGACAGATATCTGAAAAGGATCAAGGAAATAGCGAGAAGACATCTTGCAGACCCGGAAGTTTACGTATTCGGCTCTTTTGCCGAAAACCGCCATGTACCATCTTCAGACATAGATGTCCTGATCGTATCCGAACGTGTAACCCCTGACGACAGGGTGAAGGTTCTGTCGGACATCTACAGGGAATTTGGATACGAGCACCCCTTCGAAATACACCTCACAGACAGTGAGGGGCTGAGATGGTACAGAAGGTTTGCCAAGAAACTGGTTGAGGTCAGGGATTAGCATGGATTAGCAGAAATTAGTTAAGTAGGGGGTGAGGCGGAGGACGAGCAGATAGCGGGGCGTGGATTTGAACCACGGATCTGCGGGTTATGAGCCCGCCGGGATTACCTGACTACCCCACCCCGCTTCAATATAGGATGGAGGTTTCTGTTATTTAAGCTTTGAGGTTCGGCAAATATTTAAATTTTCGAGCCACGAGATTACCTATGCGCCCGCTCGGTGTTACAGTACTTGCCCTTCTCATGCTTGTGGGTGGAACCATCTTCTTCCTGTCTGGCCTCTCACTTGTCGTTTCAAAGGACGTTGCCTACCCGATCTTTGTTGAGGAGTATGGAAAGATGCTCAACGAGTCCATGATGGGTATTCCGGCCGAGGATATGGAGGAGGTCATCTCAACAATGTACGACACCGCTGCCTACATAGCCATAGTGTTCGGGCTCCTCTATATTGCCGCAGGCTGGGGTTTGTTCTCCCTTAAGGAGTGGGGCAGAATCGCCACAATTCTCCTTTCAGGCTTTAACGTCCTGTATGGTATCTTCCTGGCCTTCGTTCTGCCGTATGTGGTTGTAGGCATAATCTTAAACCTGCTAATAATCTGGTATCTGATGAAGCCAGACATCAGAGAGAGATTTACGAGGAAAATGAGTATAGAGGAGAGGATTCTCGGGCAACCCTGACGACCACAACTCTTAAATAACGAAATCTGAAGGTAGATATGCCGACGGTCATAGGGCGGGGGAAACACCCGGACTCATTCCGAACCCGGAAGTTAAGCCCCGCTCCGTTCCGCGTAGTACTGTGTTCCGAGAGGGCACGGGAATCGCGGAAACCGTCGGCTTTCATCCTGTCATTATCTCGATAGCGTGGTCAATTTCTTCTTTGGATATTATCAGCGGTGGAACCAGTCTTATGGTTGTTTCCGAGGTGTTGTTAACGAGCAGCCCCCTTTCCAAGCATCTCCTGACGAACTCTGGGGCGTTATCGACAGCGAAGCCTATCATCAGTCCAACTCCTCTGACATCGCCAAAGTACTCTCTCAGTCTGCCTGCAAAGTACTCACCCATTTTCTGAGAGTTCTCAACCAGATTTTCCCGCTCTATGTACTCTATGGTTGCAAGTGCAGCGGTACATGCTACTGGGTTCCCACCGAAGGTTGAGCCGTGATCTCCGCTCTCGATCTTTTCCGCCACCTCTTCTTTAAGGGCGCAGCAGCCTATGGGTATTCCCGATCCCATTGCCTTTGCCATCGTCATCATATCTGGCTCAACTCCATAGTGCTCCTTTGCAAACCACCTGCCAGTTCTTCCAAAGCCCGTCTGGACTTCATCGGCTATAACCAAAAAACCGTACCTCTCTTTCAGCTCGAACAGGGCCTTTATGAACTCTCTTTCGGCGGGATACACGCCAGCCTCACCCTGCACGAACTCCAGTATAACCGCTGCTGTGCTGTCATCCACCTTTCTCTCCAGATCCTGGATGTTGTTGAACTCCGCAAACTCCACTGGATTGACAAGCGGTTCAAAGGGTTTCCTGAACTTCTCCTTGTGGGTTACAGACAAAGCCCCCATCGTTCTGCCGTGAAAGTCTCCGGTGAAGGAAACAAACTTCTTCTTTCCAGTCGCTTTTCTTGCAAACTTTAATGCAGCTTCAACGCTCTCAGCACCGCTGTTGCAGAAAAAGAACTTGTCGAATCCGGTTATGCTGCTCAGCTTTTCCGCCAGCTCGATCTGGGGAGGAATGTAGTAGAGATTGGAGATATGGATGAGCTTCTCAAGCTGCTCCTTTATTCGCTCAACCACAAATCTGTTTGCATGTCCAACGGACACCGTCGCTATTCCAGCAACGAGGTCGAGGTATTTCTTCCCGTTGACATCAAAGACGTAGCACCCTTCTCCCCTCTCTATGACAACCGGCTGCCTGCTGTAAGTTTGCAGAACGAACTTCTTTTCCCTCTCAACCCAGTCCATGCAAAAAAATTGAGGAGGGATTATAAAGTATTAGGTCCTGACGAAGACCTCTTGGTATCTGGAAAGGAAGAACTCCGGCTCTCTCAGGACTGAGACGTTGTACACTGCTACAGCGCCCAGCAAATCTCTCTTCTCTATCCTGCCGTCTTTAATTGCCACTACAACTGCATGTGTTGCCTTCCTGTCATCCTCGACCATCTTCGGAGGTTCGAGAGCAGCTATATCCAGAACGCTTCCGACAGCGTGGTTAAACCCTGTCAACGGTTGTGCTATGGTTCCTGATGGGAATTCGAGGTCCAGCACTCTTACAAGCTCCACATCTCCCTCCCTCAGCTCCACGGATTCAGCAGCGATTAGCGGCTCAAATTTCCCAATACTGCTCCTCTTGAAACTGAAAGGTAGAATGCGGAATCTGCGCCTTACGATCTCTCCGTTATCCCAGTAAACCAAGTTCCCCTCTTCTCTTCTCGTAAGCTGCTGCAGAAGTCTTGCACTCCTCTCTCCGGTTGAAATGTAGTAGGCGTTCAGGACTCCAATCATGTCCCCTTTCTCGATCACACCATCGAAGACCGGAAGGAAGAGGGCGTGGGTTATCAGCTTCTTCTCCTCAACCAGCCTCGGTTTTCCGGCATGGGCAACATCCGCGACAGTTCCAAGGGCGTGCCTCATCATGGACAATGGTACAGGAATGGTGTTCTCGGGAAGCTCGATGTTCTCCACCCTGAGCAGCCTAATCTCCCCCTTCACGACCTCCACTCTCTCCTTCGCTATGATGGGGTACCACTCAGCGATGTTCCACCTCCTGTACCAGTACTCCCTCATTTTCGTCCTTTCCCTGATAGTCTCTCCATTTTTCCGGTAAACGAGGTTCCCTTCCACCTCGTCCAGAGTTACGTTGACCTCCGGCTCTTCGAGGCTTCCGATAAAGTCTGAGGGTGCTATGTTCATTGGATAGACCTTAACGACTCCTATCAAATCCCCCTCCTCGATTTTGCCATCTCTGACTGGTAAAAAGGCAGCGCTGGTTATCCTCTTCTCTTCCTCAATCTTGGACAGCCTATCGCAGTAAACATCAACCACGCTGCCGAAAGCGTGTCGCATTATGGAAAGTGGAGAAACGGCGGTTTTTGCCGGCAGGTGAATCGGTCTGACTTTTACAATCGTAACTCTTCCCGCTGCAATCTCAACTTCCTGTGCAGCAATTAGCAGCTTCCAGTACGCCCTTCTTGCAGTTTTAAAGGATGCGGATCTGGTGTCGATGAAGCTTTCTCTCAGCTTCATCCTGTCCTTATCGTCCCAGTAAACGGTCCTAACTTTCATAACAATTAATTAGTTGGATATCTTTCTTGAAAACCTTTGTGGTAAAAAAGGTTAGATAAGCTCGTTGACCCTTCTTCTGTAGTACTCCATGGCCCTCTCGATGAACTCCTCTTCCAGCCTGCCATGCAGAGAGTCAACTTCAAATATGCGTTTGGGAAACCTCAGCTTACTTGGATCGAACCCCATGGCAACTTTGAGCTTCAGCTTCTCCCTGTATATCTCCTCCCCTATCTTCCTGAGTTCCTCTTCGCTTATCTCAAATCCAAGTGGCTTAAAGGCCTTGGATATGACCTCTGCGGTGTATATTCCCCTTGCAAAGAAGCACACAACGAGGCTTGACAGAACCTGCCTCCAGCACTCCTCAGCAATGAGCCTGTCCACAACCTCTTCTGGTGTGTAGTCCTTCACCTTTTGGTCAAGGCTGTAGCCAGCCGAGTCGAGGTGGGAATGTCGCAATCCGGTAGCATAGCCGAGGTGGGCGGCGTAGCCAGTGTGGTAGCCCGGCATCTCATTTCCTCCAAAGGCGAGGGCAAACTCCCTACCGCCATAAACGCTTGAGGCGTGCTCCACACCCATTGCAAGGTTTCTGTAGAACTCGTTCGGCTGCTCGTAGATGAAGTCTATGGCTCTCAGATAGCTATCAACGTTGCCGAACTCCAGCTTCACGATGGTGTCTTTTTCGGAGATTATCCCCTTCTTCAAAGCCTCAGTTGCCCAGGCCAGGCAAACTCCAGTGCTCATAGCATCGAGGCCGTAGCTCTCAACTCTGTGTATTGTCCTCAGTAACCCATCCCGGCTTCCGATGCCGAGCATCGAGCCAAGAGAGTAGATCAGCTCGTAGTCGTAGGATATCATTATGGTCTTGAAGAAGTAGGGCTCATTTTCGTAGGGGAGGCGGAGAGTTGCAAGATGGATGCACGCAACAGGACAGTGACTGCATGCGATCCTCCTTCCCAGGTTGTACTCTGCGAGGGCCTCACCGCTTATTTCCTCTGCTTTTTCGAACCTCGCAGACTGCAAGTTCTTTGTGGGTAAAGATCTAAGCTCGTTCAGCGGTATAACATTGCCGGCAGTTCCCAGAAGGTGGTACTTCTTCATCGCATCCGACTCAACAGCCAACCTGTAGATCTCATCGTAAACTTCTCTAAAGCCTGCAGGATCCGCTGGCCTGTACCTCTTCCTGCCCCTGACTATCACAGCTTTGAGCTTCTTGCTTCCAAAAACAGCCCCAAGTCCAAGCCTGCCGAAGTGCCTGTAGGTTTCTGTTGTCACACAGGCATATCTCACAAGCTTCTCTCCCGCTCCACCGATTCTCATCATCGTCCTTGTGCCCCTTCCACCCTCGTTTTCCGCTATTATTCTCCCCACTATCAGGGAATCCGGGATCCCCCACAGAACTCTGCCGTCTCTGAAGTGCACACCCTCGTTGTCGATTACGAGATATACGGGTTTCTTGCTCGCACCCTTTATCACGATCGCTCCGTAGCCTGCATTCGCTATTGCTGCAGCGGTTCTACCTCCAGCATGACTCTCCCCAAGATTGCCGGTGAGGGGACTTTTGAACATCGCAACGGTCTTTGAGGCAAGCGGATAGGCAGGGGTGAAGGGGCCGGTAGCGAAGACTATCACGTTCTCCTCACCCAGCGGGTCTGCCTTGGGATCCATGTTCTCCTTCAGAAGCTGGACGGCAACACCAGTCCCGCCTATCCACCTTTCAAATAGGTCCTCTCTGTCCTCGATCTCGTAGCTGTAGTTGTCCAGATCCACAATCAGAACTCTGCTCCTCATGCCTCCACCTCCTCGTAGGCGAGAACACCGTGCGGGCAGTAGTTCGCACAGTATCCGCAGTGGATGCACACTGCAATCTTTCCATCATCCCTCTCAAAGATGGCGTTGAGGGTGCAGGCGTCCATGCAGTACTTGCACCCCAAGCAGAGGTTTTCGATGTAAACAACTCCTCCACCCTTTTTGGGTTTCAGAGCTCCCGTGGGGCAGACTTGGGCACATGGGGGCTCTGGACAGGCACGGCAGAATATCACAGTAGCTCCCCTCTCAAACCCGCTCAGGCTTACAGCGAGGATCCCTGAACTGCTGATTCCTATTTCAGGCTTCTTTGCAAACTTCCGGGAGCAGGCGTACATGCACAGACCACAGCCAACGCACTTTTCGATATCCTTAACCACGAGACGCTTCATACTCCTCCACCAACTTTTCAAAAGCTTTAACGAAGTCTCTCTCCTTGCCCCTATCGATAACTGTGGCAGCGGCAATCTTGTGGGTGGCATCGGCAAAGGCGTTCACAGCCTCACTTGCCTTTGGAACGAGGTAGTCGAGTCCGGGCATCTCTCCCCTGAGCACTTTCCTTTCCAAGGGGGTTGGCAACCTTCCACTCATCTTTACGGCATTCCAATCTATTTTACCAAGATCGGGGATGTTTTTTGGACAGTTCTGAAAGCCGATGAGGTACTTTCCATCGTCTATGAAACTCATGTCCTTTATCAGCTGGCAGAACTCACCAACGGTTTTGACGCCCATTGGCGAGAAGAAATCACCAACGCTGAACCACTGGGAGTACTTTTCCTGTATGAGTTCACCACCTTTCAGCCTCTCAATCATTTCGGTGAACTTTTTCTCTCGCATTTCTTCCAGCTTTGAAACGGTCTTTAGTGTATTCTCGCTGAAGCCATTGAAAATAGCTTTTATCCCCTCCTTGTATCCCCTGCTCTCGTACCCAACAGCACCGAGGGTTGTCAGATATCTGGCAATGACATCTGCATACTCTCCAAATTTCTCTAAGTAGTACCTCTCCTTTATCCCTTCTATCTTTACTTTCACCTGCTCCTTCTCTATCGCCTCACTCAGCGCAAATCTGTCAAAGCCAAGAACCCCTCCGCTCCTGTCGTGGTAATCTCCAACACTTCCAATGACGGCGATGTATGCATAATCCATGGCCTCCTCTCCAGCAAGAACTCTGAAGAAGATGTAGTTGAGACTTGATGCTGAAACGAACATGTCTCCAGAGATTCCTGCAAGCTCCGGATCGAGGACGTGCACGTAATCGCTGTCAATAGCTCTGGCCGGATGGTGATCGATAATCAGCACCTGACTCCTTCCGGCGTTGATTTTGTCAATCATCTCAGCAGCAAGTCCGGCAAGGTCGGTGTAGATTATCATCCCATCTCTGTCCTTGTGAATCCTCTCCACAATTGCGGGATACACCTTCTCGATGCATATCAGCTCCGGCTTGAAGCCCAGGTATTCGCACACCTTCGAAAGCAGAGCGGCAGAACACAGGCCATCAGCATCGTTGTGATGAACAACCGTTATCCTGTCACCTTCATACCTTCTTATAAGGTTGGCCGTATCCTCGACCCATCCGAAAAACTCCCGGTTGAGGAACTCGTCCATGAGGATAGTTGTACCCACTCAATAAAAAATTTTCATTTAGGTCTGTAATTTCTCAAGTGAATGCAGTCACCCGAGTAAACCTTCTTGCCATTGATGACAATGGCGCCATCCTCCGCAATTTTTTCAGCCTTTCCAGTTATCTCCCCACCGGGTGTTATAACCCTTACAACCTTTCCTATGGTTTCGCACTTTTCCACGTATCTTTCTCTGAGTTTTTCCCATTCTCCCTCCACCATTAGGTTGTAGTGCCGGGAGAAGTTCTTCAGGACCAAATCGAAAACCCGGGTGATGCTGACCTCCCAGAAATCCTGAACTCTGATTGCATTCTCTGGTACCGGATTTGAAACGTTTATCCCGATTCCAATTATTACCACTGGTTTTTCAATTTCTCCATGGATTTCGGAGAGTATTCCGCACACTTTTTTGCCGCTAACCATCACGTCGTTGGGCCACTTCAGTCTGGCATCTGGCAGGGAGTCTGCAACAGCCAAACCGGCTATGAGCGTCAGCTTTGACAGATCATCGAGGCTGAAGGGCGGTTCGAGGGTGATGGAAAAGTATAGCCCTCCTCTATCGCTTTCCCATTTCCTCCCCAGCCTGCCCCTGCCGGCAGTTTGAGACTCTGCAAAGAACAGCACATTTGGCCTTCCGTACTCTCTCGCCCTGAGGTTTGTTGAGTCAACAGACGTGTAGTAGTGCACCTCTTCGAGGAATTCCAGATTTCTGAAGGCGATCTTTGCAATTTTGTATGGATTTACGTCCGTTTCTCGGACTATCGTGTACTTTTTCTTTGCGTCGATCTGCACACCATTCTGCCTGATCCTGTTGATGGCCTTCCATACTGCAGCCCTGCTTATGCCCAGCACTTTCCCCATCTCCTCTCCGGATCTGCAGCGCTCAGTGAGTAGATTGTAAATCTGGAGGTCGGTACTATCCCTTGTGAGTTTCATTTCCCCTGATTGCCTACCATAATCTTAATAAATCCTTCTCTGAATGTAGTCTTAGTTTGGGCCCGTGGCTCAGCCTGGTTAGAGCGCGCGCCTGATAAGCGCGAGGTCCGGGGTTCGAACCCCCGCGGGCCCACTCCCACATGGGTTTGTGATAGTATTTGAAAAATTCCTTAGGCTTTCTGAGGTTTGGATTGCTGAAAAACTGATAATTTTAAAATCCTACCGGTTCTACGGATGGGTCGAGAAAAGGAGAATCGATAAAACAGGAGAGGTTGTGACGTTTTTATCTCACCACAGCAATCTCTCTGTTCTTCGTTTTTATTTCGAGCAGATTCTTAGCTTTCAGGCTGTTCTTTCGAGTTCTGATGTATGCCCATCTTATCCTACTCAATTTTACTTTGTTTCTGTTTTCCAACTTTAAGGATTCTTTTTAGAAGGTAACATATTATAAAGATCCAACCAACTTTTACAAAATGAAACAAGAATTTCGCAACCTCATCGAAACCCTTGCTAAAAAAGGGGGTCTGGAGATACTCTTTATGCTCAAAGATTCTCCCAAACGATGGAGCTGGATTGAACATCAATTAAAAGACAAAAAATCCACAAGCTATCGAATAAAGGAACTCCTCAATCTCGGTATTATCCAACTGACAATAATTCCAGATACACCAACTGGGACAAAAGCCTATAAGCTCAGCCCGCTTGGCCAAAAAATAGTCAAACTCATAGAAGAAATGCAAAAAGAGTTTGAAGAATGGCATTATATGCCTGAATCAGATGAGGAGTTTTTGGAGGGATGGATGAGGGGGGATTGAGATGAGTGGAGAGATGAAAAAAATAAACGAACTCAGAATTAAAAATTTCAAATCCATAAAAGAATTGAAATTAGAGTGTCGCAGAATTAATATTTTCATCGGGGAACCGAATACTGGAAAGTCCAACATTTTGGAGAGCTTAGGGCTTATTTCCTTTCTGTCTTATGAGGGCGATCTTAGAGCCTATATTCGATTCGAAAACATGACAAATCTTTTTTTTGACATGGATCTTGGCAGAGAGATCAGTATAGTATTTAATGGGGAATCTGTAACTCTTCGATACAAAGGAGACTTTAAAGTCTTCCATGGTGAATCCCAAATTGCAAGTTTTAACATGCAGGGAGGATATTCCCCAAAAATGAGGAACAAAATTCTACCATGCAAATTCTACAGGTTTAAAACCTTAAACGCATTTCCACGTGAGGAACCGCTTTTCCTTTATCCACCCCATGGAGACAATTTAGCAACACTCCTGCTCACAAATAAAGAGATGAGGATTCTTGCAAACGATATATTGAAGAGATTCAACCTCAAACTGGTAGTTAAACCGGTAGAGAAAACGCTTGAAGTGCAGAAAGAACTTGATTGGATTGTGATCTCATACCCCTACCAGCTCATTTCAGACACGCTCCAGAGAATCATATTCTACCTTGCAGCAATTGAAACAAACGAGGAATCAATACTCGTATTCGAAGAACCTGAATCAAACGCATTTCCGTTTTATACCAAATTCCTTGCTGAAAGGATAGCTCTTGATGAATCCAATCAGTACTTTATTTCAACACACAACCCCTACTTGCTCATACCCCTACTAAGCAAAGCTCCAGTAGAGGATATTCAGGTGTTCGTCACGTATCTCAAAGATAATCAGACTAAAGTCAAAACTCTTTCAAACAATGAAAAATCTGAAATTTTAGATTTAGATGCAAGCGTATTTTTCGACATTGAGAGATTCTTGGAGGGATGAGCTTGCTTTATGTAGAATGCCACCCAGACACGGTTTTAGTGAGAACACTTGGAATACCAAAACGTGAAATAAGACATGTACACTCGAAGGGAAACGTTTGCAATAGACTCAGTAAAAGTAGAGATTCAGTGGGCTTAATCGATGAGGATCCAAACAGTGCTCAACCCAACTATCTAAAAACATTAAAGTTAGTTGAGGAGAAGCATGACCTCAGACTTTTAGCAGATAAAAACAACAATCGGGTGGTAGTTATCTGTCCAACACTTGAAAGTTGGATAGTTGTCGCTTCCAGGGAGGCAGGAATAAGCTTAAAAAAGTTCAACTTACCTGACGATCCATATAAACTGCACCAACATGTTAATTTAAAGCTCGATAAATTTGAGCAACTGATAAAGGAACTTATTGACAATAGCCAAAGAATCAAAACCCTAAAACGTTTCTTGATTGAATGAGATCAGACCTCCACCTCATTGAATCCCTTGTCACGTTTCTGAAAAAAGTTGCAAAACTGCATGTGGAGAACTCTACACTTATCCCAACCAGTAGCAAAAGGGCACCAAATCGAACTTATTCCACCCCACTCATCCGCAGGCCTATCACACCCAGCACAATCAGCCCTATTGAGAAGATCCTCAGGGCTGTAATGTTTTCTTCGAACATCACGGCACCGATTATGACTATCAGTGCTGTCCCCACACCTGCCCAGATTGTGTAGGCGACGCTTATGTCTATTTTCCTGAGGGCATAGGTCAGAAAAATAAAACTGGCACCGTAACACACAAAGATCAAGATGGGGCAGGATTTTTGTAAAGCCTTCAGATAGTTTCATGTTCGTTGTTCCGGCGACCTCAAAAAGTATTGCCAATGCCAGGTAAAGCCAGCTTATCATCACATCCCCCAAGAATTAGGGGTGTGGGGCCTGCAGAGCCCACGGAACATCATCGCTCAGCTCCGCCGGTTCGCAGGCCCTACGAGAGTTCCGAGTACCACTTCTTCAGCACTTCAAACTGTTCGTGAGTATTTATAACATTTGTGTCCATCGGACTCTTGAAGAAGAAGGCCATCTCCTTCACAACGCCCTTAACACTCCTCTTTTTGGCAAATATCAGGAACCTCGCTATATCTAGTATGAGCGGTGCCGCAACGATGGCATCGATGGCATCCCATATGAAGTAGAACTTCATCAGCCTGCCAAGGAAGCCCTTGAAGTGTATGAAGTCAAACGCGGTCTTGTTGTCAACGAGGCTCGGGAAGAACTGGATCTCGGTTATGCTGTAGGGAGAGTATCCAAGCATCTTCTCAAGCACCTTGTCCTTGCTGAGAACCTTGCTTTCCTTGTTGTCCCTCGCCGACAGAACCTTCCCGTCATAGTCGCCCAGGATGTTGTAGCTCATCCACCCTACAACCTCCATGTTCCTGTAGGCGAACATCGGTGCGAGAGTTGTCTTAACCAGCGTCTCGCCGGTTTTACCATCATTGCCCGCATGCGGTACACCTTTCTGCTCTGCGAGCTGCTTTAGCGCTGGAATTGATGAGCCAGCACTGGGTGTGAAGTTTGCATACGGCAACCCAAGCTTCAGGGCTGCGTAGGCGTAGAGCATGCTTGCAGAAGCGAACTCTGTCCTGTTCTCGTCGATCATCCTCTCGAATCCCTCTATCGTGTTGTGATACTCCTCGTTCAGCTTTGGAAGTGGCTCTGTTGAGGCAACGTTTATCACAACCGTCTCATCGTCGGCGAATTTTTTCATATCCTCCGTAATCCTGTCAACTATTTCTCGCAAAGTGTACCCCTCACTCTCCAAGGTACTGATCTTACCCAGCCCCTCTATTCCTGTCCCGCAGTTCAGGGCTGTGCCCTTTCTCGCCACAACTCCTTCAAGCTTCTCTTTCACAGCCTCAAGCAGATCTCTCTCAAAATGCCTGTTGAGCTCCCAGTGCTCCTTTGCAGCCTCGTAGGCATTGTCCAGCATTCTTATTTCATGCCCACCAAACTCGAATGAGAAGGGAGCGTACTTTTCAATACCTTTGAAGGGAGGAAGCTCAGAAACGAGACCTGTTCTATCAGCCAAGCCAGCCTCTATGGCCTTTGCCCCTACCATTGCCGTTGTTGACACTATCCCATAAGCACCAATGACCCATATTTTCATGATACATCACCTCCGATAATTGGTGATACTTTTTAAATTCTTCGACTCGCGGAATAAAAAATTTGTCTAAAAGTAGTCTCGTGCAGTTTCCAAACTCTTTGCCACAATCTCTACAGCACTCTCAACATCCTGCAGATCCACAACCTCAACCGGGCTGTGGATGTATCTTGCAGGTACGCTCACGACACCTGCAGGAATCCCGGATTTTGTGAGATGGATCGCAGTTGCATCGGTCGTTCCACCCTCGGCAACCTCCAGCTGGTAGGGGATGCTAAACTTCTCAGCCGTTTCGGTCAGCCACTTCAGCACTCTTGGTGAGGCTATCAGCCCCCTGCCGGAGGCATCGACAACCGTTATTGCCGCCCCCTTACCGAGCTTCACGTCCATGTGAGCACTTTCACTTCCCGGAAAATCGGCAGCAACACAGGAGTCGATGGCAATTGCGGCCTTGGGCTCGAGAGCGAAGGCAGAGGTTCTTGCCCCCTTAAGTCCCACCTCCTCCTGCACAGTTGCAACTGCGTAGACAGTTACATCGCTCTTTGTTCTTTTTAAAGCCTCGATCATCACCGCCACACCGACCCTGTTGTCAAAGGCCTTTCCGGTAATTCTTCCATTTACCAGCTCTTTCACCTCTCTGTCCAAGGCAACGGGCGTTCCAATGCTGATGCCCATTTCAACTACCTCGTCCTTGCTGCTCGCCCCAACATCAACGAACATATCCTTTATCTCCACAGCCTTCTTCCTCTCGTCGTCCTTCATCAGGTGGGGCGGCTTACAGCCAATGACACCGTAGATCTTCTTTTTCCCGTAAAGAACAACCCTCTGAGCGAGGGCAATCTGCGAAAACCATCCCCCGATGGGTGTGATCCTTATGAACCCCTTGTCGTCGATGTACTTGACAACAAACCCTATCTCGTCCATATGGGCAGCAATCATCACCTCTGGCTCTCCACCGTTCTTTACAGCTATCAGATTCCCCATGGAATCCACTTTTATCTCATCCACCAGATCCTCAAGCTCAGCCCTGATAACTTCCCTAATTTCGTCCTCAAAACCGCTCACACCGTGAGCATTGCTGAGTTTTGCAATCAGTTCCTTCAAACAACCACCTCACATTATCATTCAAGCACGGCGTGCCTCTTTTCCAGATCTTTTTCGGTGAGATGCTTTCTCATCATAAGCTCAGCCACAAGGGCATCAAGGAATATCATTGCAGTCAGCTCGAACATCGTTCCGAGAGGGGCAAGCTGGGAGAGAGTTTCATCCCTCTCGCTCTTCATCTTGCCCTTGACGATTACTATGACATCCGACATTGCAGCTAAGCTTGAGTTCCTGTTCCCGGTGATTGCTACAAGTTTTGAGCCGATGTCCTTTGCCTTCTTGCTGATGTTCACAACTGATGTTGTTTCTCCACTTCCAGATATCGCTATCAGCACATCGTCGTTCGTTATTCTCGGTGTTACAGCTTCACCGACCACATACACAGAGTATCCAAGATGCATGAGGCGCATTGCAAAGGCCTTGGCGATGTAACCACTTCTTCCAGCTCCTATCACAAAAATGGCCTTGGAGTTCTCAATAAGGCTGATCATCTCGTCAACGCTCTTCAGGTCGATGTGGTTTCTCAGGTTCCTTATGTGCTCTGACACGACCTCAAGGAACCTCAACAGAGTTTCTCCCACCATAGGTCGATGGTTACTTTCTCACTTCTGTTTTTAACACTAACTATATTACTGCCATGTTCACCACAACTTCGGCGATATCTGCAGAGTAGCTGGCAATTCTTGAGATGCTGTCAACTATGGATTTCAGATTGATGGCATCCTCAACATTGGCCCTGAACACAACGTTGTAGAACTTCTTTTCAAACTCCTCAAACTCATCAAACTCCTCAAGAACAACTTCGGCAAGCTCAATCTCATTTTCAAGGAAGGCAACAACAGCAGTTCTCAGCATTTCCAGGTCTTCATCGACGAGATCGCAGAGATCCTGAACAGGCTTGCCGTACTCAAGCAGGTTTTCTGCCATGTTCGCGCCATGGTCTGCAACCCTCTCAAGGGACCTCACGACAGTCCTGTATTCCTGCACGATCTCAACCGGGATTTCAAGTTCTGAAGCCACCTCAGCATGCATGTTTGCCAGCTTTAACTGTCTTAACAGCAAAAAATGAAGCCTGTCAACTTCCCTTTCCCTCGCTATGATCGAGTTGCACAGGTATCTGTCAAATTTCCTCAAAGCGGCACAGAAATCTGATACCATACCAACGCACGTGTTACCCATCCTCCTCATAATCCTCTCCGTTTTAAGTCTTGAGTTGTCAAGGAAGATCTCCATTGCTACTTCTCTACCTATGTCCTCAACGATCTCCACGCCCATCAGAATTTCCGATGCCCTCGATATCGCTGATCTCTGCTCCTCGTTGTAAACCCTAACCCTGATTGAGTCTATTCCTGCCAGGTAGTAGGAGATTATCCTGCGGAGAAGAGATTCGTGTCTGAGGGACTCAGAATCGATTAAAACGGACCCCTTCTTTATTTCGCTTTTTCTGGGGTATATCGTGAGGAAATTTTTGCCAATGCTAATCAGAACTTCATCGCCAGCTTTTATCTTGTTTTCCTCTATCCACTTTTTTGGAAGGGTGAGAATGTAACTGCTCTTTCCACTGAAAAAGACCTTCCTCTTCTCAAGCATGATATAGGGTCAAGAGGGAGATATATATCTTTATCGGAGTGTTAGGTAAAAAGCAAAATAAATATATACCTGATGCAGACCCAAAACATGGTTCTTGACGTCTTTGTTGTAACTGCAGCGGTTGTTGGGTTCTACGTTGCCTGGAATATCGGCGCAAATGATGCTGCAAACTCAATGGCGACATCTTACGGCAGCAAGGCGTTAACGTTGAAACAGATCATAATCATAGCATCCATCCTTGAGTTCTGCGGTGCGGCCTTTTTTGGTCAGCATGTCACGCACACGATAGCTAAGGGTATAGTACCCATAGAAATGCTCGATCATCACTTGGTTGTTTACGGTGCGCTGGCAGCCCTAATCTCTGCAGGCTTCTGGATAACCATTTCCACCTACTACCATCTGCCAATCTCCACAACCCACTCGATAGTTGGTGCGATGCTCGGCTTCGGACTTGCTGCAGTATCTCAGGGTCATCTTGCATTACATGATATCAAGTGGACAGTTCTTGCCAAGGTCGTGCTGAGCTGGATAGTTTCCCCGCTGTTGGGGGCAGCCTTAGCTTTCGTGATATTCATGCTCATAAGGTTCATTCTGCTCGACAGGTTTGCCAGCGAGAGTATTGAGCACATCTTCAGGTATCTGCAGGTTTTAACAGCCTGCTACATGGCCTTTGCCCATGGAAGCAACGACGTGGCCAATGCGACAGGTCCAATAGCTGCCATCATGGGTTACAGCGGTCAGGTGCCGTTCTGGGTTCTGTTCTTCGGAGGTCTGGGTATAGCAATCGGCATCGCAACATGGGGCTACAGAGTAATTGAGACTGTGGGAAAGAACATAACCGAACTCACGTACACAAGGGGGTTCTCGGCCGAGTTTGCGACCGCAACAACTGTTCTTGCGGCATCCTCCCTCGGGATGCCAGTCTCAACAACCCACACGCTCGTGGGCAGTGTTATTGGTGTGGGCCTCGCAGGTGGTTTGGCGAGCGTGAACCTTAAAATTGTGCAAAAAATTATATTCTCCTGGATACTAACAGTGCCGGTGGCAGCAGCGATGACGATAAGCATCTACACGATGATGGTGGTGTTCATATGAAGTTCTTTAGATCGGTTGGAGAGGTCTTTGGCTACTCTCCCTTCCAGGCCCTTGCCCAGCATGCCAGGATGTGCGGTAGGGCTGTTGGGTTGCTTCAGCAGCAGTTTGAATCCCTCCGTAAGGGTGATTACGACGAAGTTGAAGAGCTCAGAGAGGAGATCGACGAGCTTGAGCATCATGCAGATCAGATAAAGGAGGATATAAGGGGCAGGGTTACCAAATCTCTGATGCTCCCCGTTGACAGGCACGACCTCCTGGAGTTCCTGAAAGTGCAGGACGACATCATCAACAACTGCGAGCATGTTGGGCACATGGTGACCTTCAGGAAGGTTAAAGCTCCTCAGGACGTGTGGGATGAGTTCTCAGTTCTGCTCTCCAAGCTGATGGAGATTGTCAACCACTATGAGGAGATGGTTGACAGCATAAAAAGACTGCTGGAAACATCCTTCAGCAAGAAGGAAGTTGAGAGGGCATTGGAGTACGTGCCTATAATCGAGCAGCTTGAGCACGAGTGCGACCTCATACAGATCGGGCTGCACACAAAGCTCTTCAACCTTGAAAATGCCAACCCGGTGGACATTCAGCTCATGGTGACGTGGGTCGCACATCTTGGCTACGTTGCAAACGCAGCGGCCAGGGCTTCAGACAGGTTCAGGATAATGGTTCTTGGTCGTTAGTTTTTACTAATTCCTCCATTTCCTCCGTGTAGTAGTTGTAAATTGCCGTCGCCAGCCCTGCGATCATGGGGGCTATAAAGAAACCGCTGATCCCGCCAACAAGCCCGCCACCGATGAAGGCGAGCATCAGGACGAGGGGGTGGATTTTGGAAGTGTATCCGACAAAGTAGGGGCGGAGTATGAGTTCGGGGAGGATGTACATGAAAACAACGCCTGTCAGCAGGAAGGTTACGCCCTTGCCAATGTCAATGAGGAGCAGGTAGAGCGACACTGGCAGGATTATCATCCACTCCGCAAATATCGGTATTAGGGCGGCGAGGAACATCAGACCGGAGAGGAGGGGTGCGAAAGGAACCTCGAAGTACAGGAAGAAGGGAAGACTGGCCAAACCAATAAGGATTGCAACAACAAAGTTTCCAAACCAGAGGGATTCAAAGGTGTAGTCCACCTCCTTTACGAACTTTCTCAGCTCTTCACGGTTTTCTGGTGGCACAATGTTGATTGTCCTGTCCACGAACTTCTCCATATCGGCGAGCGAGTAGAAGCACACAACGATGGATATGAAGAAGTTGAGCACTATTAAGGTAACCTTCTTTGTAATCTCAAGGGCTGAAGGCTGAACTGTGTTCTGCAAAAAGGAAAATATTGCCGTGATCACCTTTGAAATGAACATCTCTCCATCTTCCACACCAAACTTTCTCAAGATGTCAACGAGTCCGGATTCAATGATGTGGTAGTGGGTTATGAGGTATATGGCCTGATTCAACCCCTGCAGTAAGCCATAGAACATCAAAACTGAAACCGGAACAATTACAACTGTTGTGGCGATTACAGAAGCTTTAACTCTTCCGATGTGATCCAGCTTCCTTTTTATCGGCTTGGCAACGTAGGCAAAAACTATCCCCATCACTATACCGTCCAGCAATGGAAGGAAGAAGTAAAACGTGAGGAAGAGGACTGCAATCACAGATATCAGCAGGACCACAGTCCAGAACTTTTTCATAGCATTACTTGCCCATTCTCTTTATGTAGCTAACGGTCTTTCTGAAAACTGCATTGAGTGTCTGAACTTCATACTTTCTGGCTTTGGCCCTGCCCAGAACCCTTCTGAAAATGACTTCTGTCCTCCTAATCCTGTGCCTGGGATACTCTATCATTTCAAGCATCTTTCTCAGATTCTGGAGGAGTATCTCAATGTCGCCAGTTGTAGCAACTTCATCGTCCTCATTTTCCTCAACGCTGGACTTCAGAAAGTACAGTATCACGGCGGCTGCATGGCTGACGTTCATTACAGGATACTCAGCGCTTGTGGGTATTCTGACGATAAGATGGCACATCGCCAGCTCATCACTGTACAAGCCATAATCTTCCCGGCCAAAGAGGACTGCAACGTTTTCCGCCCCTCTCAACTCTTCAGGGAGCCTCTCTGGAGGTATCATGGTCTTCCTGAGGTACTTGTAGTCTCCACCCTTAATGCCAGTCGTTCCAACAACGATGTTCATCCTCTTCAGGAAGTTCGGGAGGTTATCGATAATGAGTGCATTTTTGAGCATGTCTTTTGCATTTGCGGCGGTGCTGTAACTGCTTTCAGTAACTCTGCAGTTGTACAGGCACAGGTTTTGGATTCCGTAGTTTTTTGCAACTCTGGCGATGAAGCCGATGTTCTCCGGGATCTTCAGCTCCACCAAGACGATGTAGATGTTCATTGCTCTATCTGGGCGGTTTTGGGTTATCTTTGTTTCTGTCCAGTTAACTTTATCTTGATCGGCACACTTCTTGAATCATGACTCCCGAGGAGATTCTTACGAAGGCAATAGAGCTGGAAAGAGAGGCAATAGAGACGTACTTGGAGATGAAGAGGGAGGCAGATCCACAAACTGCTGAGCTGCTGGATTTTCTTATAAAGCAGGAGAGGGAACACATAAAGCTCCTTAATGAAAGGCTGAAGGCTGTTAGACTTTTAAGTAGGTAGCAGGGCCATCATCACCAGCGTTATCAGCAGCAGGATAGTCAGGATGGCGAACTTTGCCCCAATCCTCCTCTCTCGGATGTACTCCCCAAGAGCATCGGTGTAAATAACAACAAGTGTTGTGAAGATTGCCAGAAGCGTGAATGACAGGTAGGGTGGTAGATTTTTCACAGGCAGGAAGCTTTCCCATATCTTGAGGGTGTAGTAGTAAACGGCGACGAACTCTATTATCGCCGCTGCTGCCTGCAGGGCCGAGGTTCTTTTCTGAAGTTCGAGGTTCTCTTTTCCTCTTAGCATTTCGAGACGGAGATGCACAACGTTCAGAGCATCCCTGACACCTGAAAGCGTCTGCTCGAACCTCGATTCGTAGTAGCTGAGAGTTTCGAGTTCGAGACGCAGCTCCTGGATTTGCTCAGATAGCAACCCTCCAAGAGTGGAGGAGGAGATTGCCGTACCCCTTGAAAGGGCAGAGAATATTTCTTCGATGGTATCTTTAAAGTGCATAAAACTCGTAAAAAAAGAGGTACGAAGATCGGACACTTCAAAGGATAGTTCCTCCAGTTTTTCAGGTTCTGCAACCTTTGCCTCTTCGGAGAGCTTTATAACCTCTCTGACGATTTCAGTCTCCTTGTCTGCCAGCTGTTCTGCCCGAATGCTGCAGTCCTTTATCAGAATTCTCGAAACGGTAAGTTCAGAGAGCAACGCTGGTAGATAATCGTGGAAAACATCCTCCCTGTACTCACAGTCCATCAGGAGCTTGCCATCTCTGTAAGCATATCGGCCAAAGGCGAAGGGCTTGAAGCTGCCATCGTCAGTGGAGAACCCCACAACAATCTTTGCAACAGGTTCGGCAGTTAAATCTCCCTTCGTGAGGACAAACAGTGTGTTCCGATATTTTCCCACAATGCCATCCTCAAGCTCGGCCAGAACCTCGACGTACCGGTATCTCTTGAAGGACGGTTTTGCATCTTTCAGCTCCCCTAAAACTCTTTCAAGACTTCTCTCATCAAAGAGGAGGTATTGCACAAAAATTATTAGAATTCGTTTTTATATATCTCTAACGGTTTTTATTGCGTGGTAGTAGAGGCGAAAGTTTAATAATGGTTGATTTATTAAATAAAGACGGAGGTGCGGCTTTTGGCTGAGAGGGAAAGGGACACTGAACAGCACGAACGCCTTTTCAAGGCAGCTATGAATCCGCTGAGGAAAAAGATGGCTGAGGAAATCGGAAGTGGTGGAGTTACAAGAGAGCAGCTAAGGAAGAAGCTCGGGGACGTTTCCGACTTTGAGTTCAAGTTCAACCTTGACTACCTCACAGCCGAGGGATTTGTCGTTGAGAAGGACGGAAAGCTGTATCTTACGGAAGATGGTGTAGATCTTGCCTATAGCGGTTGAGGTGGTGTAATGGCAAAGTACCAGTGCACGGTTTGCGGATACGTTTACGACGAAAGTGAGGGGGATCCGGACAGCGATGTTCCTCCAGGGACAAAGTGGGAGGATCTCCCTGATGACTGGGTTTGCCCCGTGTGCGGGGCAGCGAAGGATCAGTTTGAGAAGATAGAGGACTGAATTCGTGGCTTTTTATTTTTTAGCCAAAAGTTTATATTTCCAAAATCCTTGGCGTTTATGTGAGGGTGTGCATCATAGGAGGGAGTGTTGCCGGGCTGGAGTGTGCCATAAGGCTTTCCGATCACTGTGACGTTACCGTTTTTGAGGAACACCCCGAGATCGGGTACACCTTAAAGTGTGCAGAGGGCTGGATAACATTCACAGGGGTTCCGTCATACACTGAGGGGAGGAAGCTGAGAGGAATTGAAGTCTCCCTTCTTGATGAGCGGTTCAGAGTTGTGGACAGCTTTAACGTGAACGTGGATGCCTTTGTTATCATTGACAGGCCAGAAATGGAAAGGAGAATGGCCGACATCGCTGAAAGAAAGGGCGTGGAGATCGTGGCGGGAAGGAAGATGACGATAGAGGAGTCAACAAAAAATTTTGATTTTGTTGTTGATGCGTCCGGCTACCCATCACAGTGGTGCAGGGAGTTTGGTGGAAAAAGGCCCTACGGATTTGCCATGGAGGCCTTCTTCGATGCAGACTACGATTCAGCCCATTTTTACTTTAAAGAAGGTCTCGATGGATATTTCTGGATATTTCCCGCAAAAAGGGGTGGGTGCAAGGTGGGAGTGGGGGTTTTCTCCAGTTATGGGGGGAGGCTGAGAGATCTCCTCGACTCTCTCCTGCAGTCTCTGAATTTCAGCAAACCGGAAAAACTGACGGCCGCACCGCTTGGTTGCTACCCCAACCTTCCTCTGCTTAGACACCACCGGGTTCCGGTGGCGCTGGTTGGGGACGCTGCCGGGCTGGTTGACAGGGGTGGTGGGGAAGGAATGACGAAGGCCGTAATCTCCGCCAGAATACTTGCCGAGTGCATGATCTCTGGAAGAGTGGATGAGTACGAGAAGCGGTACTTTGACCACATGCGGATGCACTACCTCGCAATGTCCCTCATAGAGAGGTTAAGAAAAAATTGGGGAGTTATAAAGGCATTCTGCACTTCAGGCGCTGTGAACGTGGCTGTAAACCTTCTCAAAAGGTTATACCCCATGGAGTAAGTTTGCAACGATCTCGACTGCACCTGCCAGCCTGTAGGATGGTCTGCTTATTATGTCCGCATCCACCACGTACACTCTACCGTTTTTGACGGCGGAGACACTCTTGAGTCTGTCATCGTGCATGACCCACTCGTAAACGACATCCTTGCCTCCTCCCATCCCGCTTCCGCTGCTAACTATGATTACATCGGGATTTGCTGCGATCAGGTCTTCAATGCTCACAACTCTCCAGCCATCAAAGCTGAATACGTTCTCCCCACCAGCGAGGGTTATGACCTCATCAATGAAGGTGTTTCTGCCACTGACCCATACAGGATCGTGCCATACGATGTGGGCAACTCTGAGCCTGGGCTTGCCTTTAACTTTCTCCGTGACGTTCTCAATTTTCTCCAGCATTCTCTCCACAAGCTCCTTCGCCTCCTCTTCATGTCCAGTTGCCCTGCCGATCAATACTATGTCCTTCATCACGTCCTGAATCGTTTTAGGATCGAAAGCGATAACACTAATGTTGAGCTTTCGCAGAGCTTCTATCGTTTCAATGCCGTTTCCGTAACTCGCAACGACGAGATCTGGCTTGAGCGATACAACTTTCTCGATGTTCACAGTCGTGTATCCCCCAATGCTGACGAGCTCTCCCTTCTTTCGCTTCTCCACGACCTCAGGCGGGTAGTTGCAGTAGTCCGTGACTCCAACAACCCTGTCTCCAGCACCAATTGCGAAAAGGATCTCCGTGTTGCTGGGGGCGAGGGAGACTATACGCTGTGGATTTCCAGCCTCAATCGGGTAGTTGGTGTCATCAACGGGAGTGGCGTTGAAGATCTCGGTGAGGTTGAAATGGCTGGTGGAGGTGGTTGGCGTAACCTGGTTGGTTGGTGGTTGCTGTATGCAGAGGATAAGAAGTACTGACAGCAGGATGGGTAGCAGTTTGGGCAGAGCCCTCCTCACTTCCATCTTCTCAACCCCGTAGCAATTATTAGCAGTACTGCTACCGCTGCTACTGCTGTAAAGCCCGGCGTCCTTTTAACTGCTGTGCTTGTTGTAGTTGCAGTCGTAGTCGTTGCAGTTGTTGTAGTTGTTGTAGCTGTTGTTGTTGCCGTGACAGTGGTGGTAGTGGTTACAGCAGTAGCAGCAGCCTGAACTTCCTTTATGGGGTGGGGTTTTCCGAGGAGGGCCATTATAGCGCTCACAGTCATGTAGCCTGGGTTGGATTTCTGAATGCTGGTGTAGTTGAAGTATCCCTCTGCAGTCTGCAGGCTCAGCAAATGTTCAACAACGCTGATGTTGTTCTTCCTCCACTCTGCAGGATTAACACCTGCCGCAACTAAGGCCTGAATTGTCCATGCATCACTTGCAGCATTGCTTGCAGAGCTTCCAATATACTTCATTCCCCCGTCATCATTTTGACCCTCCTTGAGGTAGCCCAAAGCTCTTTCTATCACTTCAGAATCTTTTGGCTCTCCGGCAGCTATGAGTGCTTGGATTGCTGCAGCAGTATCATCAAAGTCGCTCTCCTTTCCTACAGCCCATGAAAATCCACCATCTGGGTTTTGCTGCGATTTCAACCACTCTGCGGAGAGTGTGACATCTTCGCCACTGGCTTTCAGTGCGAGAATCCCCCATATTGTGGTGTAAACAAAATCTCCGATCTGCCCGTTCTCCTTGACCTTTGATTTCAGCAACTCAACAAGATTTACACCTGCAAAGGTTCTTGGATCTTCATCTGCATAGACAAGGGCCAGGATGGTTCTTGCATAGTCAGCTGTGCCCATCCTGCCAAGCTCATCCTTTAGGTTTTTCCTGATGAAGTCTATGGGGCTGTACCCGTTCTTCTTCCACTCGTGCGGGTCTTGCCCAGCAGCGACGATTGCCATAATCGCCCATGAGGTCTTTCCAACCATCCCCTCATCTCCAGGACTTCCGAAACCACCATCATCGCTTTGTATCGATTTCAGCCAGTTCAGGGCTCTCTGAATGCGCTCATCTGAGCTGTTGAGCGGGAAGTTCTCCCACTTTATGGTTATCGCAAACACGCTGAAGGTTGTGGTTCTGGCCATGTAGTAGGTAAAATTGCCATCCTCACAAATCTTTGTGGTCGGAAGCTCGTACCAGCTTCCATTGTACTTCATCAGCACGACATTCGAAATCTCCTTCGGCACCTTAAAACTGATGTTCGCCTCCACAGATCTGTTTGTTTCTATCCTGAAGCACTCGTAGAAGGTTCCGTAAACAACTCCCGGAGGACTGGGAGCATCAGATATCGTAATTCTAACGGGCCAATCTGATTTGAGCACGATGCCTGTGAGGGACAGATTGCCATGAACGGTAATTTCGGTCTGTCCAGGCCCAACAACAATCGTCTGGTTCGTGCTAACTTCAATTGCAGGCTCGCTGACGTTGACCGTCTTTACCCTGGTATCCGAAAGCCCATCGTTATCAAAGACTGTCAGCGTAACTTCGTAGCTTCCGGGCTGGCTGTAGCTGTGCGTCACCTCAACACCCTCCGCTGAGTCACCATCACCGAAGTTCCAAACGTAGTTTGTGATCTGCCCGTCATCTGCAGACTTTGATGCGTTGAAGGTTATCGTCTCTCCAACAACCGGGTTGGAGGGTGTGTAGGTGAAGTCTGCTATCGGAGGAACCTTGGATGGCCACGTTATGCTCACCCTGATCCCATAGTCGTCATCAATTTCGATGCGGATCTTGTAGGGCGAAGTTTCGGGAGTCTCAGTCATCCCCCTGGAGAAGTACCACACTATCTCATCACCCGGATACACTGCGTACTCGGTTGCTGCAACTCCCGGCAGGGGCGAGTCGGGGTAGTTTACCCAGTACATCCATCCCGACGTCTCGCCTATGTCTCCGTTGCAAACACCCTTGATACACTTCACGAAAATTCCCCAATCTGTAAGCTCGGGCACTATCGTAAACCCGTAAATTTCGGACGCCTTCTTGAGCGCTCCGTAAGCCGTCCTCCATCTGACCTCCTTGCCGAGGACTTCGAACGTTCCAGAAGGAAGGATGTTCCTCTGCACAGTTCCACCACTGCTGGTGGGGCATGCTGTTATGCTGAGAGTTTTACTTACTTTCTCGCTACCGGCTATTGCGGTTATGCTCAGCTCTCCGGTTACTCTCGGCAGGAAGTGGGCCGGAGTGCTTGGAGAGGAATTGGAGAATATTGGTGTGCCGGAGTTCATCCTGAAGATTATCGTGGCCTCCGTGTCAGTTGTGACGGTCACGGTTCTGTCCTTACACCCCCCACTCACGGTGAGGGTTAGAGCTGAGGCTGACGAGATCAAAAGCAGCAGGGCGAGAGATGCGACCAGGACGCGCATCAGCTCACCTCAGCACTTTCCGGACCATAAACGTGGATCAGGTTTTCCGGATATTCGTCGTACCTGTACACTCCGGCGTACAGGCTGTAGGTTCCTGCTGGTGTTAGCTGGGGGACGTGGATCAGCACCGGAACCCTAAGCTCCTGTCCGGCGGTGAGGTGGAAGGTCGAGATTCCTGCCAGGCTGTTTCCGCTGCTGTCAACTCCGCTTACGACAACCACATACCAGTCAGATTCTGCAGAAGTTACGTTTACCCATGCAGTTATGTTTCCACCCCTCGTACCGCTTGACACTTCCAAGAACGATATGCCTGCCGGCTTGATCTGGGCATTTATTTTTAGCAAAACTGTACAGCTATTCAGACTGCTTCCGTCTCCGTAGCAGTAATATACAGTTTCATTGCCAGAGATGGGATAGTTGTCAGCAGAGACTGGTATTTGCATTTGACTCCCATTCCATATTGACCAGTAGACCCATCCTCCATTTACCTGCATCGTTCCGAGTCCCATTATGGGACCAACAAAAAGCCCCCCATATTGGCTGTAATAGCTGTCATCAAGTGTGATGTTGAAGTACGTCTCCACCCCATTGTCTGTGTAGGTTTGTGCAGCATACAACGCACCTAACGCAGTTGCCCTGTTAACTTCGTAACTGTTACCGTTCACAGTCACCGTGAACTTCCCGGGGATCAGGGAAACGTTGAACTCCATCCTGCCGCTTGTGTTGAAGCAGTAAAGGTATCCACTGTCCGTTCCAATGTACAGTTTGTCGTTTGCGATGAAGGGAGAGGACATGATGTTGTAGTAGCTTCCCGAAGGTGGCTTAAGGCGGTAGTACCACAGAACGTTGCCGGTAGCTGCATCCAGAGCATAAACTGTACCCTCTGGAGTGTTGGTGGCGAAGTAAACAACGCTGTTTGCAACTGCTGGTGATGAGTCGACCTTTCCATTGCCCTCAAATTTCCATATCTCGTTTCCGTTGCTGGCATCAAAGCAGTGAAGTCCGCTTGACGATCCAATGTATATTTTGCCGTAAGCAATTGCCGCTGTTGATATCGTACCACTGAAAGCAGTACTCCACGCTTCACTACCATCGAGGTTGATGGCATAGAGTTTGCTGCTGGTAGCTACGAATACCTTTCCGTATCCAATTGAGGGGGTGTTGAGGATTTTCCCATCAACCGGAAACTTCCATTCCACTTGCCCACTCTCGTTTATGGCAATCAGCTCATTTTGTCCGCTCTCATTTCCGGCAAAGAATATCACCCCATTGTAAGCTGAAGGGGACGTGTAATGGCTGATCTCGCTACCAGTTGTGTAACGCCATATGATGTTTCCATTATCATCAAGCTTCCAAAGTGTTCCATTCGAGAAGGTGGTTACATAAACTGACCCATTGTACACGAGGGGAGAGGATGCAATCCCCCACCAGGAAGGAGAGGATTCAAGCTGCAATTCTTTTAAAATACTGCCAGTTGATGTATCTACGTAGTATAGTTTTCCTGACAGGCTTCCCACAATGATCTTATCACCTAAAACGGCAACCGACGATGCACCCGTAATGCTGGCATTTCTCCACTCCACTTCTCCAGTTGTGGCGTTCAGCGAGTACAGCCCGGGACTCCAACTTCCCCATCCCCACCAGTTTGTAATGTAGATGTGACCGTTGTGGTAAACTGGGGAAGCATCAACAAGCCCGGATACATGTGTTTTCCACTCCACTACCGGCAAAATTTCGCTGCCTGCCGTGAAGTTCCCACTCCTCTGCTCATCTCCATGAAAGGTTGACGCCTGTACCGTTGCCGTTACCAGCATTAGTGTCACAATTAAAATTACTTTTTTCATGCATCAAAAAAAGTTGTCTGATTTAAAAAAATTTCCAAAAATTTTACACACTGTAAAGCATACTTGACTTGCTACCACTTCGCTAAGCTTTCCTTCACAGCCCTGCACACGGCTCTCCACAAACCTTTACCCGCATCGCTGGCCGGACCGCAGTATCTGTGGTACTTCCCCCTCTGCGTGCTGAGCACGACGATGGCGTCTGTATTTGTGCCCGTAAAGTTGCATCCCGATTCGAGCAGGGCCTTTGTTTTTGCCTCAGTGGCAGTTATTATTGCATTCAGCATCGCAGCCCTGCTCAACCTGCCTTCAAAAACGGCCAGTATGTTTATGGTCCCTATCTCTTCATTGGGATTCTTAACACCTGCTGTAACGAAAACCGTAAAGTCTCCACAACTCTTAACGCTCAGCTTGTCCATTGGCACAGAGGTTAGAAGGCCGAAGTAGGATTTTAGCCCATGCTTCTTCGCAACCGCACGCAAGTATTCAACAGGCCTCTCAAGGTTGTTATTTCTGACGGTATGATTGAAGGCGAATCTGACCTTCTTCCACCCACCAAGCAGGCCTGTGCTGATTCCGAAGAAATTTCCCCTCACTATCAGGGTTTCATCCTCTAACCAGTAATCTTTGTACGGCATCTACAACTTCCCCCCTTTTCACAACAGCCTTCGCCTTGTCAAGCAGCTCCGCATAGATCTTCATCGCCTCCTCACCCGCAAAATTTCTCTCCTCGAAGGGGGTATCGTGGACAACGATGAGTTTTCCGAGATCTGCAGCGTGCTTCGCAGCCAGTAGATTCTTGAAGTTGCCCCATCCGATGGTGAGGTTTGCCAGTACAACCGCGTCACTCTCCTCTATCATCCTGATGTTCTCCCTGTGTGCTGTCTCGCTTATCTGCGAGAAGGGTGCTTCATCGACAACATCCCCGATCTCAGATACAAGCTCCCAGTCCGAGTCGAGGATGTTGAGCACTCCTGCAGAAACCCTGTATCCAGCCTCAACAAGGCTGTGGATGATATCTCCTCCACTCCCTCCTCCGCAGATTACGTGCACCCTTCTGCCCACCCCTCTGGCTTTGAGCCTCGGTACAACATAGACAGCCTTTCCATATCTCTTAACGCTAACTTCTGCACCGAAAACGTCCCTAATGCTCTCTTCGGTTATTACCTCTCCGGGCTCTCCAGCGTAGGCTATCTTCCCATCTTTCACCATGAGAATGCGGGTTGAGAAGGACGATGCGAGGTTTATGTCGTGGATCGCTATAATGGCGGCACATCCCTTCTCAACCCTCCTTTTTACGATTTCCATTATCTCTATCTGAGCAGAGATGTCAAGGTGGGCTGTTGGTTCGTCAAGCAGCATTATCCTCGGCTGCTGTGCAAAAACTCTTGCGAGCATCACCTTCTGCCTCTCACCACCGCTCAACTCCGAGAAGGGGCGGTCTTCAAAACCCTCAAGACCCACTTCCTTCAGAGCTTTGATGGATATCTCCAAATCTCTGGCTGTCGGTCTTTTGAGTGCTCCCATGTAGGGTGTTCTGCCGAGCAATACGATGTCCATCACTCTGAGATTTGTCTCTGGCGTTTCTTGCGGCAAGTAACCCAGATTTCGTGCAGACTCCTCGATGCTCTCTACCTCTCTGCCATCGAGCATCACCACACCCTTCAGGGGTTTCAGAAGCCCGAAAATCGTTCTCAGCATCGTTGATTTTCCACTCCCATTTGGCCCCAGCAACGCCAGAAGTTCACCCTCTCTAACTTCAAAGCTTAAATCCTTCAGCACATCTCTGCTTCCGAGCCTTACGGTAATCCCTTCAACCTTCAGCTTCATATCGATCTCCTCAGCAGAAGGTACAGGAAGAAAGGTCCGCCAAGCATCGCTGTTATCGCTCCAACTGGTAGCACCCCTGAGGTGAGGGTTCTGGAAAGGAGGTCGATCAGCGGCATGAAGGCGATGGAGAGCATCACCGTTGATGGCAGCAAGCGTTGATGCTCCTCTCCAACCAGTATTCTCATCGTGTGGGGGATGATTATGCCAACAAAGCCTATGACGCCGCTTACAGCAACAGTTGCGGAGGTTAGCAGTGCTACCACGGCAATAAGTGATTTCCTGTATCTCTCCACATTCAGACCAACTGCCGCAGCGTGCTCGTCTCCGAGCAGTAGAGCGTTTAGGTTCCATGACGTTGCCAGCAGGTATATGACTCCTGCAACCACGATGGGGCCGGAGAAATAGACCCCCTCCCACATTGGTGTGAAACCACCCATCAGCCAGAAGATGACCTTGTGCATGCTTTTTGCAGAGAAATAAACCAGAATGGATGTGACCCCTGAGAAGAAGGATGCTATCGCCACCCCGGCGAGCAGAATTGCGTAGGTTTGATCCCCAAACCTGCTTGAGCTTCCTATGGCATAAACAAGAGCTGTGGTGAGGAGAGCAAAGCAGAAGGCGAGGGCTATCCTGGAATGCAAGTAAATATCACCTATCCCCAAGGCAACGGACAGTGCAGCACCAACACTCGCCCCGCTCGCTATACCCAGAACGTATGGTTCGGCAAGCGGGTTTCGAAACAAGGCCTGCATGGCACACCCGGATGCGGAGAGAGAGGCTCCGGCAATTATTGCCAGAAGCATCTCAGGAAGTCTGCAGTTGAGGACTATGTTTCTGGCTGTGTCATCTGCACTTCCTGCAAGTATCTTGAAAAGCTGGTCATAGCCGGAGCTACCAATGCTGAGAGACAGGAATATGGTCAGCAGATCAAGTGCTGCGAGCATCACAATAACCTTGGCCAGTCTCACTGAGTCAGATATCATGGACATCTGATAAAGTTTACTTTTAGGAAAGTTTGAGGTCTCGGACTACACACCTACAACTATATGAGTGATAAACAACTAACTGAACTCATGCCAAAGCAAATTGTAATAGAGATACCAGAGTGGATTGATGAAGAAAAATTTAGAAAGGCAATAGCTCAGGCAATATCTCAGGTTACCAAGGAGTTGTCAGTTGAAGAAGTAAGGAGAATGTTAGGTATAGGTCCTGAAGATCTAACGGAGGAGCTTGGGGTTGAGGGTGTGGAGAATTTGAGGGAAAGGGAGAGGAGCAGGTTGGAATGGTCGTGTTAGATACCGAGTGTAGTCATCGACAGGATTAAGAGGAAGGAGGAGATAAGGGAGAATATAACTGCAGTAACATTCGTGGAATTTCCGAGAATCATATATTACAAGAAGTTTCATGGCAAAATACTGTTTCCTGATATTGGCGATTTCATATTGGCTCGTGAAACTCAAGACAAGCTTGTGAGATTGGGTAAAGCTAAAACATTTGCTGATTTGCTTATCGCCTCTATATGTATGAGTAGGAAAGAAGAGCTGATAACGAGGGATAGGGATATAGCTAAGGTTTCCGATCTGAAGGTTAAGATAATATAGCAGGTTTTTGGGTCAGCAAAAGCAAAAATGCAATTGCTGTAACAAATTGCGGATCGAAAAACAAATCACCTCTATATTTAGGTCAACCAAAAACTTTAATAACATTTAGGTTAGCCTAACAGCAATGATACTTCCACTGGCTGCATTGCAGGAAGGGCAGAAGGGCAAAGTGGTCGGAATTGCTGGGGGCAGAGGATGCTCCGCCAGGCTGATGTCCATGGGGATAGTTCCGGGCAAGACCATAACTGTAGCCGGAAAGAGGGGCGGAGCGGTTCTTGTTTCGGTCAACGGCACCAAGTTCGTTGTTGGCAGGGGTCTGGCAATGAAGGTGGCGGTGGATGTTGGGGAGAAGGGCTGAGGATTACTTGGAGGCGATCTATTCTCTCAGCCAGAAGAAGGGTTATGCCAAGGTCGTGGAGCTGGCAGAGGTGCTGGGAGTTAAGCCAGCCTCAGTTTCGGAAATGCTCGACAAGCTTTCTCGAGAGGGTTATGTTAACTACAGGAAAAGGATGCACGTAACGCTAACAGACAAGGGATTGAAAGAGGCAAAGAAGGTTAGGGAGAAGAGGGAGATACTGGTGAAGTTTCTCAGAGCTATTGGGGTGGAGAAGGAGATTGCTGAGCAGGATGCGTGTGCCTTAGAGCACATTCTCCACCCAAAGACTCTCGAGCAACTGCGAAACTTTGTCAGGTTTATCGAGTCGAGCCCTGCCGTAAATCCGAGGTGGTTGGAACACTTTAGGGAGTTTTGCAGAACTGGAAAGCATCCGTGCAAAAGGGAGGTGGCCCCGTGAGGGTGGCTATGGCTGGAAACCCAAACGTTGGGAAGACTGCACTGCTGAACCTACTTACTGGCGGTGATTTCACAGTCGCAAACTTTCCGGGGGCAACTGTGGAGAAGAAAGAGGGAAAGGCAGTAATCAATGGTGTGGAGATAACCTTCGTGGATCTGCCGGGGATATACAGTCTTGAGGCTGAAACCATCGACGAAAAGGTTGCGAGAGACTACATCGTTAAGGAAAAGCCCGATCTGATTTTGAACGTCGTAAATGCATTGAACCTTGAAAGAAACCTCTATCTCACTCTTCAGCTAACAAAGTTCGGAATTCCGATGGTTGTTGCGCTGAACATGATCGATGAGGCGGAGAGGGAAGGGATAGAGATCGATGACCGCATGCTGGAGCAGATACTTGGAGTTCCCGTTGTGAAGACCTCTGCTGTCAAGGGCTATGGCCTGGAGAGGCTGAAGGAGGAGATCGTAAAGGGTGGCAGGGTTCCGAGAGTTTTCGACAGGCCTTTGGAGGAAATCATTGAAATTGCGGCTGAGATAGGCAGGAAAGTCGTGAGATCGGGAAAGGGGAAAGCTGGAATCGATATTGATGAGACCTTTGATGAGGTTTTCATGGACAGACATCTCGGAATCCCCATCTTTCTCTCCTTCATGTGGATGATGTTTGTATTCACCTACACTGTTGCCGATCCAATAACATCCTTCCTCTCCGAGCTTTTCGACAGCATCGCATCCTACGTGACCGGTCATGGAGGATGGTTCTTCTCAATGCTCGGTGACGGTGTTATTGCGGGAGTGGGCAGTGTTCTATCCTTTGTTCCCAACATCGCCTTCCTCTTTCTGGCCCTCTCAGTTCTTGAACTGAGTGGATATATGCCAAGGGCCGTCTATCTCGTTGACGGCATTATGTCAAGGTTTGGGCTGAATGGGCGAGCCATAATCCCGCTTATAATGGGATTCGGCTGCAACGTTCCCGCTGTGCTTGCCACGAGGAGCATTGAGGATGAGAGGGTGAGGATAGCGACTGTAGTTGTTAATCCCTTCATGTCCTGCAGTGCAAGACTGCCGATATACCTGCTGTTTGCTGGAATCTTTTTCCCAGGTAATGGAAGTGCGGTTATAATGTCTCTCTACCTCATAGGGGTTCTGATCGCCTTAGCATCGGCCCTGCTTTTAAGGAAAACCCTGCTTAAGGGCGAATCTGAGTTCATAATGGAGCTTCCACCCTACATGCTGCCCAACCTCAGAGAGCTGTGGCTCATGACGTGGTCGAGAACCAAGCATTTCATCCAGAAAGCTGGAACGGTTATACTGCTAATGTCTGTCATTGTGTGGTTCATCACAAGCTATCCTGGGGGAAGTATAGAGGCAAGCTACGCCGCCATGCTCGGCAAAGCTTTACAGCCCCTCTTCTCTCCCATGGGGTGGAGCTGGGAGCTTGTGCTTGCGTTGATATCTGGATTTGTTGCAAAGGAAGTTGTTGTGGCCACCATAGGCGTGCTCAACATTGAGGTTGCAGAGGTGCTAACTCCCTGGCAGGCCTTTGCCTTCATGCTTTTCACTCTGCTCTACATGCCCTGCTTTGCAACCATCGCAGCAATCAAGGCTGAGGTTGGGACGAAGTGGACACTGTTTGCCGTAGCCTTCAGCTTTGCCGTTGCGTACATCATAGCTCTCATTGCAACGGGGGTGGGAATGTGGTTGCTGTAGCCTTTGCCCTTTACTTCCTTACACTCCTGATTCTGGAGCTGATGTCAGCCCTGAAACCTGCTCTGACATCCTTAAACATCCAGGTACTGTCAGAGATACTGCCATCAATTCCGGAGGGTGGGTCGCTGATAAACGCCTTCGTTCTTGCAACGATCACTGCGACCTATGTTAAAGGTGCCGTAACTGGGAGAGTGGCTTACCCGATCGTCGCATCCTTGATAGCATCAGCTTTCTCGGTGCTCATGTTTCTGGCCTTTCTCGCATCTGGAGACTTCAGCTTTGCGGTCTTTGGAATCCTTGTCCTACCCTACTACGTAAAAAAGGTCAGGGAGAGAGGAAAGCATTAAAATTAGATAAAGTTCTCAAACCAGTCCTTCTCGTAATCCTCAATTTTTCCAGCATCTGCAAGTTCGAGAAGCTCCGTGTCAATCGGAATACTGGCAACTTGCTTTATACCGTACTTCTTTGCAAGAACCTCAGCCTTTCCCTCGCCGAAGATGTAGCTTTTGTGCCCGCAGTTTGGACAGATAAAGTAGCTCATGTTCTCCACAAGTCCGAGAACTGAGGTCTCGGTTTCCTCTGCCATGTTTATTGCCTTCTCCACGATAACGGATGTCAGCTCCTGCGGGGTGGAAACGACAACGACTCCTGTCGGCTTTGCATCCTGCATTATTGTTAGAGGTGCATCTCCAGTGCCTGGAGGCAGATCCACGAACAGATAGTCGAGCTCGCCCCACGCAACCCTGCCCAAGAATTCTCGCAAAACCCCTGCAATAAGCGGCCCCCTCCAGATCACGGGCTGGTTTTCCTGCCTCAGCAAGAACTGCATTGACATTACCTTTATACCGTATCTGTGGGTGAGTACAGGCTCAAGACCATCAGCACTCACAGACACCTTGCTACCCCTCAACCCAAAGAGGTGGGGTATGCTCGGGCCGAGAAAGTCAGCATCCAAAATGCCCACCTTCTTTCCCTCCCTCGCACAGTGCACGGCAAGCAGTGCTGTTACCGTTGACTTCCCCACCCCTCCCTTGCCGCTCATCACCGCAATTCTGGCGTTTATCTTCTCCAGCCTGTTCTTTATCTCCTCATCCGTAACCCTCTGCTGCATCACAACACCTCCTTAACTTTTTTCCAGCTCTCGATTATCTTTTCGGCAGCTTTACCCTCAAAGGGGAATTTGAGGTAGGCCATTTGCTCTGGGATAGATTTATCGAAGGGTATATCTCCAACAAACTCGATCTCATTCTCCCTACAGAATTTCTCAATTTCTGCTGCTATATCCTTGTTGAGATCGTACTTGTTTACAACAACAAAGGGTTCAATCTTGAAGTGCTCACAAAGGCTGAGAATTCTCAGCATATCGCTCATGCCGGACATTGTTGGTTCTGACACAACAATTGCCGCATCCACACCAGTTAAGCTGGCCATCACGGGACAGCCAACTCCCGGTGCGGCATCCACAATCATAAAATCCTCCCCACTTCGTTCGGCAATTTTCTTTGCCCTGTCCTTAACCTCAGTCACGAGCTTTCCGGTGTTCTCCTCACCCGGCTTGAGGAGTGCATGAATAAAGTGCCCCCACTTGGTTTTTGAGATGAATATGTCACCCGTCTTCACAACATCCATGACTATCGCTCTTTCAGGGCAGGCGTTGTAGCAGAAGGAGCAGCCTTCGCACTTTTTCTCGTCAATCCAGTACTCGCCGTTTACCATCACAGCTCCAAATCTGCAGAGTTCGTGACACAAACCACACTGAGAGCACCGATCTTGGATGATCCTTGCCTTCTTCGTGTCTCTGAACTCCTCTCTCTTTATTATCTCAGGTTGAAGAAGGATGTGGAGGTTGGGTGCATCCACATCGCAGTCAGCTACAACTCCACCTTCAATAGCGTGAATCATCGCCGAGAAGGTCGTCTTTCCAGTCCCGCCCTTGCCGCTTATCACTGCAATCTGTTTCACCCAACCACCCCGTAGAGGTCAACGAAAAACTCCCTCATGTCGTGCAGCAATTCCCCTCTGGAATAGCTTTCCGCAATTTCTGCGCTGAAAGGTATCTTTCCGAGAACCTCAATTCCTTCCTCCCTGCAGTACCTTTCCACCCCATCAAAGGGGAGGCCATGCTTGTTTATCACAACACCGAACTTCAACCCGAGTTCGGAAACAACGGAAACAGCAATCTTCAAATCGTGCAGACCAAAGGGTGTCGGCTCGGTAACCAGTATGACGTAGTCTGCATCACTAACACTCTCGACCATCGGGCAGGAAGCGCCAGGGGGAGAGTCGAGGATCGCATCCTTGCCAGCAAACTCCTTTACTTGCTTAATCAGAAAGACCGGCGAAGCTTCACCGATTTTCAGCTCCCCGTAGGTTAGCGTTATGTCTCCCCTGACAGTCACTATCTTCCCTGTCTCAAAGTCGATCTCCTCCATTGCCCTTTCAGGGCAGAGGTATATGCAGGCCCCACAGCTGTGGCAAAGCTCCGGCAAGGGATAGGCTTTGTCGATAACGTAGATGGCAGAGTACTGGCAGACATCCTTGCAGACACCACAGGCATTGCAGTTCTCCCTCACTTCCGGAACCTTCCTGAATGCTGTTCTCTCCTCCCTCTCTCCCCTGATGAAAATGTGGTCGTTTGGTTCTTCCACATCCAAGTCAAAAAGATCCACGGAGTTGAAAACTGCCAGGTTCACGGCCAGCGTCGTCTTTCCAGTCCCGCCCTTTCCAGATGCAACAGCGATCTTCATATCTCCTCAACTTCAAAGTCACCATTCACCTTCCTGACTCTCACCCTCATCTCCCTGCTACCGTCAAATCCTTGCTTCCTGAGTTCACTGAACTTGGCCTTTTTCAGAAAATCGAGTATAAACTCCAGCTCTTTCTCCTTTTCTTCATCATCCCTCTTCAGCAGCTCACGAACGAGCAGCTCGTACCTTTTCTTTGCTGCCGTCTCTATGCAGTGTCCAGACAGATGTAAGGTTATCTCCTTTACCTCCATCTGCCTCCCGCTCCACCCATTCCTCTGCCCATGCCTCTTCCTCTACCTCCTCCCATACCTCTGCCGCCCATTCCCATGCCAGTGGGTGCGGAGATCTCCTCAAGCTCTCCTTTAATGTATTTCTCAACAGCCTCTCTCACCCTCAACCCATCAGCCCTGTATATTCTGATTCCTGCGCTTCTCAGCACACCAATTGCTTTCGGCCCGACATTTCCCGTAAGGAGAACCTCCACGCCCCTGTCAACCAGAATCTGGGCTGCTGCGATACCGGCACCGCTCGACTGCATTGCTCCCCTGTTTTCGACAACCTCCACACTTCTTGGCTCACCATCGTACTCAACAATTGTAAAGCTTGCTGCCCTGCCGAACTGGGGAGTAACAATGTCGTCAAGCCCACCGCTTGAAGTTGTTGCAGCGATCTTCATGGTTCCATCTCTCTACCAGTGCATATAACTTTTCGGGTAGCCTAAAATCAGTGCACACAGCCCATACTTTCATCAGCTTCAACCAGCTTCCCAGCTAAGAACTGCTCGATCGCATCCCTGACCGTTCCTGTAGCGCCCATGTAAACCCTTATCCCAAAGCTCCTGAACATGGCTATTGCCCTCGCTCCCATTCCGCTGCAGATAATAACATCAGCCCCTGCAGCCTTTATTAGTTCAGGGGGTCTTCCAACTCCACCAAAGTGCTCGCTGGTATTCCTTACAACCCTCACCTCTCCGGTCTCGGTGTCGTAGATCGTGAAACTCTCGGCCTTTCCGAAATGGTCACAGACGTAATCGTCAAGACCACCTCTGTAGCTCGGAACAGCGATCTTCATAGTCTTAAGCCTATCCTGCGATTTTTAGGTTTTTCTAAAAAATCAGATCCTCCTACCTTTCACTCTGTCAAGATCAAAGGTTGCCTTCTCGCTTACGTGCATAACTGCAAGGGTTCCGGCCATTACGGGATCGCTTATGACGATATCACTTGCATGTGGCACGCTTCCGAACATGCTGAGCGATATTACCCTTATTCCACTTTTCCTCAGCTTTTTAACTTCTTCAGTTATCTTACCACCCATTATGCCTCCGGCAAGGACAAGAACCTCAGCCCTGTGTAGCCTTGATACAGCTTTCACGGCCTCCGCAATCTCCTCCTCCCCAACTACAGGCATGGTGTCAACGCTTATCCTCTCCCCCCTGAGGTTGTGCCTGTCTGCCTCGCTTATTGCCCCAATCGCAACCTGTGAAACCAAAGCTCCACCACCCAGGATTATGACCCTTTTACCGAAAACACGCTCGAATGGCTCCTCTTCCTCAATCTCCAGGACGTACTCCAGCTTTTTTATCTCTTCAACCATCTCCTGGAACTCTCCCCCCTCGATCTCGAAGTATATCAGCGCCTTCCCCTCGTACTCCCCGTGCTTTATCAAAAAGGTTTGGGCGAAGGTTATGTTGCCCCCCTTCTCGGCTATTACAGTTGTTAGATCTCTGAGAACTCCAATCTTGTTTTCTGCTATCACTCTTAATCCTTTCAACATCAGAACTTCGCCCCTGTGAGAGTTTTGGTTTCTATAACTCCATCCGTTGCTCTTATCTTGTTCACAACAACGTTACTCAGCTCCTCAAAGTCCCTCACCACTATTTTGGCTATGAGATCGTACTCACCAAAGAGAGGGTAGAGTTCCTCAACTTCCTCAAGCTTTGCAATGGTGTCGTAGACCTTCCTCTCCTTTCCGGGTGAGACCTTTATCAACACAAAGCCAAGGGCCATAGGTTATGTAGGCTCGGGCAATTTTAACTTTACCCATAGAAGTACTTCCATATTCTGTCTTTGAGGTGGTGGAGGTTTTTCACAGCCTTGCCCTTCCCACCCATCATGCTGTTTCCATCGCAAAGCGCAACTCCAACCGCTATCGGACTCTCCTTTCCCTCCACCGTGACGTAAACAAAATCTCCCTCCTTTATTCTCTCATCAGCATAAACTATCCCGGGTTTCATGACATCTGCCCCGTTCATTATGAATTTCAGCGCCCCTTCATCCACCGTAACTTTGTACTTTTCCGGTTTCAGTTTTATTGCTCCGTAAACGGAAACGTAGTGTTTTCCGTCATACTCGATAAGGAGCGGCTCGTTGTTGACGAGGATGACGCCTATTTTGTCAAAATCTATAACGTCCATGTCTCCTGCCGGCACTTCTACACCAGCGGTCTCCTTTACCTCCGACACTATCTTTTTTACCTCCTTTTTCCTCAGCCTCCTTCTGCGCATGGGGTTGAATTTAAAAAATGGGAATATGTACTTACCGGAAACCTCACCAGAGCACGACCTTGACCCACCCCTCCACAACGACCTTGTCGTTCACGAGGCATTTGACGTCGATCTTGCACCTCCTCTTTTCGTCAACTTCCGCAACGGTTCCCTCAACCCTAACCTCATCTCCTATCCTAACAGGTGCTCTGTAGCGGAAGTAGGTTTCCAGCAGCACAACTATCCCCGGCAGTCTGGCGACTGCCGCTGAAACAAAGCTTGTGGTGAGCATTCCGTGCACAACCCTACCACCAAACTTCGTTTCAGAAGCGAACTCCTCATCAAAGTGCACGGGATTGAGATCCCCAGAAATGAGACCGAAGAGTTCCACATCCACCTCGCTTATCTTCTTGCTGTACTCAAACTTGTAACCGGGTTTTACGTCTCCCTCAAACTTCCGGAATTCCTTAAACTCACCACCCGATTTTATGTAGGCATCCTTCAAGAGCATCACCCGCTGCGCTCGACTACCCACCTTATTGCTTCCGGCCACATCTCCCTGTGGGACTTTCCACTGACCGTCAACCCTATGTGCCCCTTGTCTGACAGCAACATCTTCTTATCCTTTGAAGGTATTCTGTCAAAGAACTCTCTCACGGCATCAGGAGGAGTTATGTGGTCATTCTCGGCAACCAGCACGAGGACCGGCATTGTGATGTTCTCTATTTTCACCTTCTTGCCCCTGTAGGTGAACCTCCCATTGAGAACCTCGTTGTTCTTGTACCATCTCCTTATGTACTCCACGTAAACTCCACCCGGTATTGCGGGAGAGTCGAATATCCAGTAGTCCATGTAGAGGAAGTCCCTCACGAACTTTTCGTTGTGGATGTTGTCAAGCAGCCCCTGATACTTTCCGACAATCAGTCTTATTGGGTCAACAAGCAGAAAGGACAGGTTAAGCAGGTCTCCAGTAGCGTTTCCCAGTGCCCTCACAATTCTCTCGGGCTCGATGCTTCTCGCCCACACGGCGAGGGTGTTGGACGTATGGAAGTTAATCGGCGGAGCCTGCAGAACAAGATTTTTGACGTTTTCAGGATGTGTAGCGCTGTAAATCACACTCAGAGTGGAACCAAGGCAGTAGCCGTGGAGGGTTACCGCCTCCACTCCTGTTTCATCCTTCACGAATTTCACGCTCCTGTCTATGAAGTCAACATAGTCCGAGAGGTGGAGGTACCGGTCTGCCCTCTTGGGGTAACCCCAGTCCACCAGCCAGACGTCCAAACCCGCCTCCAGCATCTTTTTAATTACGCTGACCCTCTCGTGCAGATCCAAAATGTATGGCCGGTTGATGAAGGCGTAAGATACGATCACCGGAACCTTCAGCTTGGGTTCAGATCTGAACCTAACGAGTTTGAAGAGCCAGTCCTCGATCATGACGTCGTACTTGCAAAAACCGGGTTTTACCTCCTCAACTATCCTCTTCGATATCATCTCTTCCTCCTCCTGCATTTCTCAGCTTTTACAGCCTCAACTTTTTCAACCTTCGATTCCAACTCCTCCAGCTTTCTTTCCAGATCGTCAACCTTTCTTCTGAGATCCATAATTCTTCTGTAGGCTTCATCCATCTGCGACAGGGTTGCGAAGGGGTTGAACAGGTTGTTCTCGTAGAACTCCTCGAAGAAGGTTCGCAGATGGTAGAAGTGATCCATCAGATTTGAGGTCATGCTGCTCTGCACGTCTAAGTACTCCTTGGATCTCAGCAATCTGTCAAAGTGCTCTGCTGCCTTGCTGTAGAAGGTGTTTGCAAAGTCCTGATAGCTTTCAAAAAACGTGCTGTTTGCAATATCTGCAAACTCGTTTACGGCAGTTATGTACGTCACCTTCATGAGATCCTTGAAAACGTAGTAGTCTTTGCTGAACTTCTCCCAGCAGTCAAACGCCTTGGTTATGTGCCTCAAAGCTTTGTTTGACAGAAGGAAGGGATAGTCACTCACGAACTTTAGGCCATCGATCTCGGCATCTCCGAAAATTCTGTCCACCTCCCTTCCACCAAGTGCCCTGCTTATCTCCTCTGCTATCTGGATAAAGGCCGGATGTGCAGTCTCACTCATGATCCGCTTTGTGAGGTCTATGTGTGATTTGACGGAAAGAAGGAAGTCTTCATAAGCCTGAAAGTTTCGGCAAAGCTCTCAAAAAGCTCCACGTTGTCTTTGGTTGGCAAAAAGAACCTTAGCTGCTTTGCAGAGATCACGGCTATCTCAATCGGCCTGAAGAAGAATCTGAAGATCTCATTGAAGATCTTCTCAAACTCACCGTTGTACCTTAGCTCCATTCCAGATCTGTGCATCTCATAGAGGGTTTCCAGATTTTTTCTGATCCTAACGTTCCTTGACAGAAGTTCAAGAGACTCTCTGGGAACCCTGTCAAGCAGTGTTAGAAGAACCTCCTCCTGTACTCCCTCCTGCACTAAGCACACCTCCAAAAAATTGTTATAAAAAAATAAAAATTTACTTCTTTTCGGCAGGCCTGTTTCCGATCTCAATCAGTCTGTTGAAGATCTCATCCTGCTGCTTTTCGACCTGATCAAGAAGTTTCTTGAAGTTGTCGAGAACCTTGGACTGGGAATCTACGTATATCCCCATTGTCTTCTTAACTCTCTCAAAGCTCTCCTGCGGCATGAACTGCCTCAGGTACACCTCATACATGCTCAGGTAGCTGTCTAAGCCGACCTTCATGAGGTCGAGCGTCGTCTTTCCACTCACAAAACCCATCTTGTAAAACCCTCTTACAGTCTCAACAAAGTCCTTGTACTCCATCTTCACACCTCCTTTCTGCATTACTCTGTGGCAGCAGCCGGCATATAAACCTTACTAAGTGTTGACAAATGACAGGTTAATTTTTTCATTTGATGAGAGAACAGATAGGGCAAGTTAAAAGATGACAAAAATGGTAAATATTTGCAAAAGTTGAAATTATCTTCCCCTCCACTCAGGCCTCCTCCTCTGTGTGAATGCTTTCATCCCCTCGGCAAAGTCCTCCGTCGGTATCAACAGCTCGATTTCCTTGCCGGCGATCTCGACAGCGTTTCTGAAGATCTGCCTCACGGCGTTCATCGACCTCTTGATGGCCTTTGCCGATAAAGGAGCTAAAAGGGACACCTTGTCAACGTACTCTATTCCCGCATCCTCAAGGGACTGCTTGGGAACAACAACATCCACAATTCCCAGCTCCTTTGCCTCCCTTGCATCCATGGCTTCACCAGTTAGTGCGTAAATTGCAATTTTCCTGCCAAAGATGGCGTAGCCGAAGGACGCTGCAAGGGGCGGGATGGCGCCAATCAACCCCTCCGGAATGGCAAAGCTTGCATCTTCACTTGCGATGACTGTGTCAAAGAACATGTTCAGCTCCATCCCCCCTCCGAATGCATTGCCATTCACTAAGGAAATTATGGGCTTGTCGTAGTTCACCAGCTCATCTATCAGCGGCATCGCCACTTTCTCGAAAAACTCAACACCGTCTCTGAAGCTCTTCCAGGACCCCATTACCGCTATGTCGTCTCCCGCACAGAAGGCTCTTCCTTCACCAGTTATCACAGCAACCCTAACATCATCATCCTCCCTCGCCCTCCTGAAAGCCTCCGTCAATCCCTTCCACATTTCCTCGTTTAGGGCATTCAGCTTCTCAGGCCTTCGCATTGTTATCATTGCGTAGTTGTCCCTTTTCTCATATCTAACACAACCAAAGTCGATGAGTTCGTACCTCCATTTGTAGAATCCCTCTCCACTTTTCTTTCCCAGCTTTCCTGCCTCCTTCAACTCCCTCAGCAGGGGGTCGGGTTCGTACTCCTTTAATCCGGTTTTGCCCTTTCTTGTCTCGAGGATGTTCACAACCCTGTCGATGCCGTAGCTGTCTGCAAAATTCAGGATCCCCTTAGGATAGCCCATCCCCTTCACCGTTGCCTTGTCTATGTCCTCTCTGCTTGCTATTCCGTTCCTGATCAGCCATGCGGCCTCATTAATTCCGGGTGCAAGGATCTGTATTGGGTTTACACTGTATGCGAGCTCCTTTGGAATCTTTGCCCTGCCGTAGTATCCAGCATACTCGTAGAACCCTCTGCCGGTCTTCATACCCAGTCTTCCCTCGTTCACCATTCTCTCAAGCATTTCTGGAACCTCGATCTCAAATCCCCTGTTTTTAACTTCCCTTAGCACGTTGTAGACGGTATCTATTCCGCTGAAGTCAACGACCTCAAACAGCCCCATGGGCAATCCAGCCCTGTATTTGATCGCAGAATCTATCTGTTCTGGTTTGAAACCCTCTTCAAGAAGCCTTATTGCTTCAACAAACACCCTTATGTTTATTCTGTTGATCAGGAATCCAGGAACATCCTTCTCTACCAGCACGTAATCCATTCCTATCGACCTTGCGAAATCAATGGTCCTGTTAACAGTTTCATCGCTCGTTTTTGCCCCCCTTATTATTTCAACCAGCTTTATGAGGGTTGGTGGATTGAAGAAGTGCAATCCAACAACCTTGTCCTGTCTCTTCGTAACGCTGGCTATATCCGTAATGGGTATTGTTGATGTGTTTGTCGCCAGAATTACATCTTCTCTGCAGTTTTCATCGAGAGTTTTGAAGACCTCGTGCTTAACTTCTGTTCTCTCTACAACAGCTTCGATCACGTAATCGGCATCTCTGGCAGCCTTTGCAAGGTCAGTGGTGGTACTTATCTTCTTTACAACCTCTTCTGCGCTTCTAATTCTGCCCTTCTCCTCCAGTTTCTTTGCACTCCAGAGTATCCTGTTAACGGCATTTTTGAGAACGTTCTCGTTTACATCGCATAGAATAACGTCGTTTCCTGCAAGAGCACAAACTTCCGCAATGCCGTGCCCCATTGTACCTGCACCAACGACAAGAACCCGCATGAAAGCAATTTTTCATGATATTATTTAAGGGTTACTCAATTTGTGTGCAGTATCGGAATTTAGATTCATAAAGTACCCCAAAATGTTTTGATTATTACAACATTATTGCAATCACACAAGAATAGTTCTCCGGCTCTCCTTGACAGTCTCCCCCACGAACTGTGCCATCGAGTCAATCTTAATTCCACTTCTCTGTAGCCACTCCAGAAATTTCTCCCCTTCCTGCACGAGTTCCTTGAGGTTTCTGTACCTCACAATGACGAGCAGGTTGTAATTGGATCCGACAAGTTTGTAAACCTTCTCCACGAAATCGAACTTTTCAAGACGTTCAATTATCTTTTTCAGCCCCTCATAGTCATTGTGTACACCCAAAAGCAGTATGCCAATTGTATCGCACTCAGCGGCCTTGTAATCAATCTCCCACGTTCTCTTGACCTTTTTAACTATACCCATGTCCTCCAGCACTTTTATTCTGTTGTATGCAGTTTTCTTAGACACTCCTGCATATTCGGCTATCTCGTCCAGTGACAGACCCTTTGCTATGCCCTCCATTATCTTGAGGTTCTTCTCATCCATCATTGGTGGAACTCTGTAGTAGAGAAGATAACATTTACTATAACTCAAGTATAAAATCGAGTATCATTTCTGCCATTTCACGGTCAAATTTTTCCAATGCCTCCTCAAGATCTGTGCTGTCGAGTATGGAACTCTGACTCAGGATCGCACCCTCAAAGTCCTCGTGCATTATCCGGGAGATTTGACTCCTGGAAACGAGTGTCTTTTCCACTTCAAAGTAAAAGGGCATTACAAGAAAACAGATCTTTCTGTTGTTCAGCAGAGTGTACAGCCTCACCAGTGCTTCTCCATCCTCCGAGCCCATTCTTGCCGTCATTATTACAACATCGTACTCCTCCAGCACGTCCGCAAGAACCTCCAGCTCATCGTAGCTGTAGTATTTTGCATTTTCAAGCGTCTTTCTTGAGCTTACATTGTACATGTCCGCATCAGATCTGCGTTTCAGCATTTCCCGCATAATTCCCGTGGTACTTCCGATGGAAACCACTGCTACGTTTCCCATGCGTGGGGTTTGGGAGCCTGTAGTTAAAGGTACTGGTCAGCTTCTGGCGTAGATGTATATCGTGTATTCTCCCTCAGGGGCATCATCGTCAACATCAATGTGAACGTTGATCCTGATTTCAGATGGAGCATCATCAGTTCCTGCAGGAATTCTGAGCTTTTTCGTGCTTGATATTTTCTCTCCCTCCGTCGTGTGGTAGGTGACATCAACAGCATCGCCCCTTGGCCCTTCAACGACCTCTTCGAAGTAGATCTCCTTTTCGCTTCCTGTGTTTTTGACTGTTATCTGCTTTATGTAGTGTCCACCTTTTGCAATACTCACGCTGAAACTCTGCGGACTTACATCCAGATCTGAGGTGAAGATCTCCAGGTTTGCCTTTGTGGAAATGTATATGTAAGCCCCACTTGCACCTGCCAGCAGTAGAAGGACGATGACAGCAGCAAACCTCCTCATGCCACTGCTCGGTTCTGAGGTTTAATAAATATTGCTATTTGATGTCATACATTAAGATAATTATCATCGACATCCCGGTTGTAAGTTAAATTTATATTGCCTTTCATCCCAGCTACGGCTGCGGTGATGATTTTATGTACGCCCGAATAAAGCTGCGTGATACGGTCAGGGTGCCACCATCAAGACTTGGGGAGGATATTGAAGCGGTAATAAACTCTCTCCTCTGGGAGCAGTTTGAAGGCAGACTTGATAGAGAGTACGGGATGATAATAGGAATAGAAAGCATAGAGGAAATTGGTGAGGGAAGAATCATTGAGGGTGATGGTGCTGTTTACTTTGATGTCGTATTCAATGCCATCTGTTTCAAACCAATCCACCAGGAAGTGATAGAGGGGGAGGTAATCGAGATCGTGGAGTTTGGAGCTTTCGTGTCCATAGGTCCCTTTGATGCCCTCCTGCATATGAGCCAGATCACGGATGATTTTATGGTATTTGATGAGAAAAACAAGAGGATGGTTGGTCGGGAGACTAAGAAGGTTTTGCAGGAGGGTGATCTGGTTAGGGCCAGGATTGTATCTCTCAGTCTTAAGGAAAGGGAGCCCGAGAAGAGCAAAATTGGCCTAACCATGCGCCAGCCCTGGCTCGGAGCGTTGAAGTGGATTGAGGAGGAAATTGAGAAACTGAGGAAGGAGAGTGAGATAAATGGCTGAACTGGCGTGCAGGAACTGCAAGTTCATCAGCGTGGATTCTGCCGTATGCAAGAATTGTGGCAGTACCGAGCTTACGAAGGAATGGTACGGCTACGTTGTGATTATAGATCCAGAGAAGAGTGAGATTGCAAAGAGACTGGAGATCAGGATACCCGGAAAGTACGCTCTGAGAGTTGGGTGACATGGACATTGCATTCAGGCTGCCAGACAGCTTGAGGGAGGAGCTGGCAAAGCCGCATGGGAAGCTCTATCGCGGAAGTGGGAAGGAGCTGCTCAAGGAGGTAGAGGAAATCAAAGATTGCAGGCTGTTCTGCTGTGTCGGGGATCTGGTTACGGCATCTGCGATAGAAGTTGGTGCTATTCCAGACATAGCCGTTGTTGATGGGAAAACGCTGAGGGAGGAGGAGGTCGGACTCGACTACAGCCATTTTGAAGCTCGACTGGATGCTGAGAACCCACCAGCATGCATAACCTGTGAGCTAATCTCCGCACTCAGGAAGGCTGTAGAGCTGGCGGAAGGAGGCAAGAAGGCACTTGTGTTCGTTCATGGGGAGGAGGACCTTGCCGTCATGCCTCTCGGTCTGCTTCTTCCTGAGAACTCTCTCATAGTTTACGGACAGCCGGGAGAGGGAGTGGTTGCCCTTGTTATTGATGAGGAGAAGAAACTTCTAATACTCAGCCTGTTAAGAAGGATGGAGAGGGTTGGAGAATGTCACGAAAAGCTGATGGAGGTGATCTGATTGGAGGTTTATGTTGAGAATGACAGGTACAATCCACTGCTGAAGAGGAAGGAGGTTTACTGCAGGCTAAGTTTTGATGGCAAAACACCTTCCCGAGCAGAGGTGAGGGCGAAGATAGCTGGACTGATGAATGCGGAGCTTGAGAGGGTGATTGTGGACTACATTAAAACGGAGTTCGGCAAAACGGAGGCAAAGTGCTACGTCAAGATCTACGACAGCGTGGAGGATCTGAAGGCAATAGAAGAGGACCACATTATTGAGAGAAACCTTAAAGCTGCTCAGGTTGAGGAGCAGGCTGAAGAGCAGGAAGGAGAGGCTGCTGGAGCAGAGGAGGAGGGAGAGTAATGGCGAAGGGTGCGGAAAGCATTTATAGGTTTTATGAAATAAAGGGGGAGAAGGTAATAAGGAAAAGGAAGTTCTGCCCTCGATGTGGAGAGGGTGTTTTTCTCGCCGAGCACAAGGACAGGCTGAGCTGCGGGAAATGCGGTTATACTGAGTTCAAGAAGCAATGAGGGCTCTCGGAATCGAGGGCACAGCATGGAGCCTTAGTGTTGGGGTAGTTGACGAAAAAGATGTGATTGCCCTGCTCAACGATCCCTACATCCCCAAGGAGGGAGGAATACACCCCAGAGAGGCGTCGCAGCATCACAGCGAGCGCATGGCCAGCCTTCTTGCCAAACTTTTCGAAATCGTTGATAAGAGCACGATAGACCTCATCGCCTTCTCGCAGGGTCCTGGAATGGGGCCCTGTCTGAGGGTTGTTGCCACAGCAGCAAGATTACTTGCTGTAAAGCTCAAAAAACCGCTTGTCGGAGTTAATCACTGTCTGGCGCATGTTGAAGTTGGAAGGTGGAAAACAGGGGCGAAAAATCCTGTAACACTCTATGTCAGCGGGGGAAACAGCCAGGTTATTGCCAGAAAGGGCAGGTACAGGGTTTTTGGAGAGACGCTTGACATAGGGATCGGAAACGCCTTAGACAAGCTTGCGAGGTACATGGGGCTTAAGCATCCAGGCGGGCCGAAAATAGAGGAGCTGGCAAGGAGGGGGAAAAAGTACCATCCCCTCCCCTACGTTGTCAAGGGTATGGACTTCTCCTTCAGCGGGATGGTCACTGCTGCCCAGAAGTTGCTGGACGATGGAGTTAGCATGGAAGACACAGCTTTCAGCTTCCAGGAAACAGCCTTTGCCATGCTTACAGAGGTTACAGAGAGGGCTTTGGCTTACCTCGATTTGGATGAGGTGCTGCTGGTTGGTGGTGTTGCAGCAAACAAAAGGCTGCAGGAAATGCTGAAGATCATGTGCGAGGACAGGAATGCGAGGTTCTTTGTCCCACCAATTGAGCTGACGGGCGACAATGGGGCTATGATTGCCTACACTGGACTGTTGATGTACAAACATGGCCACGAAACGCCCATTGAAGAATCCTACGTAAAACCGGATTTCAGAATAGAGGATGTGGAGGTAAATTGGGATTAAGTTTTTTCAGCCTCCTTTTTCATGAGTTTCTGCCTTTCCTTTGCCGTGTAGCCTGTTAGCTCCTCCAAGAACTTGTTGTAGGTCTTTATAGTCTTCATCGATGTTTCATCGTTAACCATCCTTGTTTTGGACTCAGCGTAAAGTCTTTTGTTTTCGAGCTTGAGTCTCAGCTCTTCAATAGCCCCGAAGTTCCTGACTATGTAGAACTCTCCATCCTTCTCGAACCCTCCAAAGTGTTTTTCCAGCATTTCCTCAAGTCTCTCTGGAGTGGGTTTGTACCCCCTTTTGAATCTGTACTCTCTCATGCCCTCACATTTGCCATGGAGTTAAAAATGTTTATCAAAATCCTTATAACCTATCGGTGGAAACAGGCTCTATGGAATTCTACAGTGAGGCAAGGATGAACAACTGGATAAAAAAGATAGAAGAGAGCGAGGTTAGTGAGGAAGACACCACAACCTTTGCGGTTTTCGACCAGATGCTGGAGGACATGGTCATAGCCTGCTTCAGCTTGGTCAGGGCGGTAAAGGAGAGGGAAATAAAGAAGGCCGATGCGATAAAGGAGCTTGAGAAGATATCGGCCATGCTTAAGGAGTACGATTTTGGGGATGAGCTGAAGAACGATCTGTACCTGTTCACGGTAGAGAGCATCAGGGCTGTTTTGATGTCCTTCAGGTACTTCTTTGAGGGCAAGTTCAGCAAAAAGGACTTTCAGGGATTGCTTAACGATGCAGTGAAGAAGGAAAAAGCTGGGGATCTTGATGCGTCCCTTGATGCAATAGCCAGGATGGGTGCAAAAATAATAAAAGGTGAGGAACTTCCGGACCTTGAACTGCCTGAGGACACCGAAATCGTGAGCTGGCTTGATGGCGTGGATGCGATAAACTCCGTCCTCGAACTCAGCAAGATTGATGCTCCCGAGTGAAGTGCTGAAAGCTGCAAAGAGCGGGAACGATTATGAGCTGTACAAGTCCCTCCTTCTAAATTTCGGGAAGAGGGGAGATAAGGCATACAGATATCTGAAGGAGAGGAGGGTTAAGAAGTATCGGGATCTTTTTGTTGTCGTTGGAAAGGAGGAGTATGTGGTTGAGGAGGGTGTTTGCACCTGCCCCGACTTTGCGGCCCGCTCTAAATGCGCCCACGTTATTGCTGTCGAGGTTGCGAAGGTGACAAAGCAGTACGATGAGATCGACGCTTACTACATCGACTTTCTCAACAGGCGAAAGTAATTTTACTGCACGATTACTGCAACTATGGCCGTGCTGAGTTCTAAGGAAATCCGAAGGCGAATTTTGGAGGAGGGGTTGATCAGGGATTACATAGACCTTGAAACACAGTTACAGCCCAACGGCTTTGACTGCACGTTGAGGGCTGTTGCTAAGCTGAAGGGATGCGGAAGGATTGATTTTGACAACAGCAAAAGGCAGCTTCCCGAGACTGAGGAGATAGAGTTCAGCAAGTGGGTGTACCTGCCGAAAGGAGTTTACAGGGCATACCTGAACGAAATCGTGAGTCTGGGCAAAGATCTGATGGCCTTGGCCAGGCCAAGGTCAACCCTCGTCAGGGCAGGGGCCAACGTGCTGACGGCAGTCTGGGATGCGGGATACACCGGGAGAAGTGAGGTCGGCTTGGTTGTGCACAACGAGGCAGGAATCTGGCTCTCAAGGAATGCAAGAATCGTACAGCTTGTGTTCATCAAGCTTACGTCCGAGACTGAGGGCTATAAAGGTATCTATGCGGGAGAGAACATGTGACAAAAAATATTTAATGTTCTGAAGCGTAGATTTTTTGTGTTGGTTGCTGAGGTGTACGGCATATTTGCCGCCAAGAGCATGTTTGGAAACTCTCCCGTTGTTGTCCTGAGAACTGAGGATGGGAGGCTGCTTCCCATCTACATAGGTCTGGCTGAAGCTCTGTCAATCTACTCAGCCCTGCGTGGTGATGTTCCCCCAAGGCCCATGACCCACGATCTGATGGTGGATGTTATTTCAAAGCTGAATGCGAGGGTTGAGAAGATAGTAATAGATGATCTTATAGACAACACCTTTTACGCCAGGCTGATACTCAGGCAGAACGACAGGGTAGTGGAGATAGATGCGAGGCCGAGCGACAGTATTGCGATAGCGATTCGCTTAGCATGCCCAATTTTTGTCGAGGAGGAAGTTATGGACGAGGCTGGAAGCGATGAGTTACCTCCAGAGCTTGTGAGTTTCGAGGAGGGTTTTGGTTTTAGATAACTTCAACAACGTTTTTCATCGACGCCACAAGCTCTCCTCTGTAGTAGAGGTGCATATCCCTACCTTTAACAATAACCTTCTTTGGAAAGTCAACCTTTCTGGAAAGCTTCATTCCCGCCTTGTTCTGTGGAATCGCCCCAAAGACGAGGGGATCTACCGGAGGTTTCCCGATGAAAACAGGAGGGCTGGAATCCATCTTGATCTTCTTTATGTTGCTGGTCGTAAATCGGATTCTGATCTTCTCCTCCCCATGCTGGTAGAAGGTCATGTAGGCAGGGTTGCCCTTGACCTCCGATATTATGCAGAAATTCTCCGAAAGGGATGCGAGATCTTCAAGGCTCATCTTACCCCTGTTAACGTAGTTCCAGTTGAAGTACCTTGCAATAACCTTCGCAAACCTTCTCGTTTTTCTGCCTGGCTTTCTTGATGTTGTTACAGTAAGCATTTCACAAAACCCTGGTCGCTTAGGCCTATAAGTGTGTTGCCGGATTTTTCCGGAATCACAATTCCGCTCGCCTCCTCAAGTTTGCTAATCCTCCTGATCGACACTATTCTAAAATCATCAACAACGACATCCAGAAACTCTCCCGTTTCGATGTCAACACAATCAAAACCGTAAAAATTGGCCGGCATCAGATTGTAAGCTTCTCCAATCCTGTTTCCAAGTTCTTCACCAAACAAAATTTCCTGAAGGGATCTGCTGAAGAAATACCAGTCGCTCTCCACAAGCACCTGCCGGGGATAGGCTGAGAAGAAGGTGGCGATCTCCTCAACGTTCTCCTTTAGGTGTACCCACTCGCAGTTCTTACAGCTCCACACGTAGTTGCCTGTGGAAGATACAACAAGCTCTCCCCCCAGTCTGTAGATCAGGCAGGGATAGAAGGGGCAGAAACAGAGCGAGCAGTCCTGCCCCTCGAAGTGGCAGGGATAGTAGTTACATTCATATGCCGGACCAGAAAGACTGTCCATCGATGCAAACAGGTCGATGAGGGCTCTCTCCCTCTCTTTCCCCCTCATTCGACCACCTTCGCCACCATATCCCCTACTCTGACACCGATGTCCTTTGCAACAGGTTCACACTTTGCTGTGAGCAGGAAGGCTATCGGCCTAAACTCTCCATCGGACAGGCACTCGTAGTTGGCCATACCCTTCGCCACGATTATGTCTGCATTTTCCAGCCTTTCCAGCGTATCTTCCGGCAGCTCCTCCCTGATTATCCCGATCGCTCCCTTGCCGTTTGTCAGTATCTCGTCGGCTATTCTGTCAACTCCCGCAAGCTTCGCATCCTCCAGTGTGGCGTCGCTTATAATTGGCTTCCCCCTCACAACTACCGTGAGTCTTTTGCACATCTTTTTTATCTCCTCCATGAGCAGAGTGTCGAAGAATATCTCTCCTGCATTGTCGGTGAGGTAAACAACCTTTCCCCTGCACAGCTCTTTGATTTTTTCAACATCATCGATCGCCAAGCCCTCCTCGATCTTGTCCATCAGAAACCGCTTGAAATCGTCCTCCTCAACTTTGTGCCCCTGCACTCCGTAGTCAAAGGTGTTTCCAACTATCGAGATTATCAGTGCGCTCCTGAATGGGTCTTCGGACCCGCTCACGACCTTTCTGGCTGCTGGCAAAGCCTCACTTGCAACCCTGTTTGCCCTCGCTTTGATCTCTGCATACGGATCATCATTTCCAAGAATCTCGTAAACTTTTCTGTGTATCGTGGTTGCGAGATGAGCATTTATCGGCCTTTTTGCATAGTTGTCGGCAAGAATTCTGAGGGCTGCATCGACGCATTTTGAGATAACACTCTCATCTTCCGTAACCATTTTTGACTCAAAGTACACCCTGTTGAGCAGACACGCAGGGCAGTGCGGAGAAATTTTCATGCTGCCATCTTTTCTGGTGGTAATATTAAGTTTTAGATTTAATCTCGAAGAACCACAAAAAACATATTTCACCAGGTATTAGTTTTTTGTGGTGTAGTCTATGAAAACTGGTGTCGAAATTAAAAAAGTGGACAAGCAAGGAAGACTTATTTTGCCGTTAGACTGGAGGAAGGAAGCGCTGAAAGACACAGATGATGTATTTGTGATTAAGGAAAAAGGAATTTTGAAAATAATTCCGAAAAAAAAGCCAGATTTAACAAAGTACTTTGATAGTGTGGATTTAGCTGAAAGTATAGAAGATTGGCAGGAATTTGAGAGGAGATTTTGTGAGATTCCTTGATGCCAACATATTTATTTACGCCTACTACAGGCCGAAAGTAAGGCTGAACAAGAAAGCGAAATGGATGAAGAGTGAGGCGAAAGAGATTATAAGGAGGGTGAATGACGGGGAGGAGGTAATAACGACAGTCATTCATTTATCTGAAGTGAACAACTTCCTTAAAAAGGCTATGAATCCTGTAGATTTGCAGAATCTGTTTCTGGATCTTTACTCCCTCGATAACCTCAAAATTTTGGATGTGACGGCTGAAGACTATCTATCAGCCATTTCTATGGTTTCAGAAACGAATTTGGATATAAATGACTGTCTGGCGATTAAAGTTATGGAAGATCTGGGAATCAGAGAGATTTTAGGGTCTTCCCCACATCACCACTCTGACAACTTCTGAATAACCTTCTTTTCCCTAAATCCAAGCTTAATCGTCATCCCTGTTAACAGGACAGAAAGAGAACACCTCTTTCTCACTGGCTCGTAACCATAGCAGTGCAATTGCTTCAAACCAAAAGCCTCTTTTCCCAGCTTTATCACATCTTCTATTATGCTCCTCAATTTTTTCAGATCCTCATTTAATCCTTTAAACAACCTCTTAACCAACTTCTTGTACCTCCTCTTCTCCCTCTCTACGTTCTTCGAGTTAAAGATGAAGAGAGGATAGCTTATAAGCCCTTCAAGCTTCTCTAATCTGAAGTTCTTCCTCGGAATGATTGGGGGTACTACACCATATCTTATCCCGATTAAGTAATTCTTGTAGGCGTAAAATCCCTTATCCATGATTATTGAATCTCCAAACCTGATTAACCTCCTCCTTTTAGAATTGAGAAAACGAAGTTTAAAAATTGATCTGCTTCGAATTCCGCTATAAAATTGTAGTCCGCTATAAAATTGTAGACAGATTTTATATAATTTAACATCCTCTTATCTTCAAGAAGGACCTGTCCACTTAACACAAACACCACCTCAATCGGTTGTAGTACATCATGA
>CBEUCM010000006.1:0-52031 GCA_965541645.1 uncultured Archaeoglobaceae archaeon
GTGGCGCCCTGATCAAGGGTCCTTCCAGAGATAACCTCTACTTCCAGCATACTACCACCAAAAGTTTTTAGGATGAGTCTAACGGGTACTATTTAACTATTCTCCTTTTGACCGTTATTACTGCACAAACATAACGCCAAGCTGGGATTAAAATATAAACCCTCCCACAGAGTTCCTGCAATGCTCTCCATTGCAATACCATCATCCGCCCTGATGAACGAAAGGGATGAGAAAATAAAGATCTACAAGGTTGGACAGATAGCGAGGGCTGCGGCTGTTTTCAGGGTGGATGAGATACTGATCTACAGAGATCCGCTCTTGGATGAAACTGAACTGATAGCCGAGCTTCTGGAGTACATGGAAACTCCCCAATACTTGAGAAAGCACGTTTTCCCGCTCAAAAGATCGCTGAAGTACGCTGGCCTTCTCCCCCCTCTGTCCATCCCCTCTCACAGGTCGAAACATTTAAAAGTCGGTGAGGTCAGGGAGGGTGTTGTAAGACACGTTGCCCCTGACGGGACGCGATGGGTCGATATCGGTGTGAAGGCCCTGGCACCCCTGAGGAACTCGGATGTTCCGAAGGGTGCCCGCGTGACCGTCAGGATCTGTTCGAAGAAGCCGTTGCAGGTAGAAGAGGCGAAACCCCAGGAATACTGGGGGTACAAGGTAAGGAGAGTGGAACTCTCTGAGTTGAAGGAAAGAAAGAACCTGGTGGTTACCTCACGCAGGTGTGAGGTTGTGAAACCACCAGCGATAAGGCGTGATGTCACGCTCGTATTCGGCAATCCCGAAGAGGGTGTGTTCGAAATAGCGAAAAGGTTGGGGGTTGAGATGGAAGCAGAATGCTGGAATGTGGTGCCCCAGCAGGGAACAAAAACTGTGAGGTTAGAGGAAGCGATCTTTGCCGCTCTTTCACTCGTTAATTTTGCCGGCTACTGGGGTGGTTTGAGATGAAGTACCACAGACCGAGAAGGGGTTCTTTAGCATTTTCTCCAAGAAAAAGGGCCAAGAGCATAGTTCCAAGAGTCAGATCATGGCCGGAGTGCGAAGAGGTTAGAATGCAGGGGTTTGCAGGGTACAAGGCTGGAATGACCCACGTGATCATGATAGACGACAAGAAGAACTCGCCAACATATGGTGAGGAGATAGTTGTGCCGGTAACAGTGATTGAGACACCACCGATGAAGGTTGCAGCAGTAAGAGTTTACCGAAAGACACAGTACGGGCTGCAAATCGCCGCTGAGGTGTGGGCGAGCAATCTCGATGGCTTTCTGGGAAGAAGGCTTAACCTGCCAAAGAGGGAGCCCAACGTTGACAAGCTCAAATCCGTTGATGGTGCTGCAGAGGTGAGGGTTGTAACCTACACCCAGCCCTACCTCATAACCGGAGTTCCGAAAAAGGTTCCGGATGTTATGGAGCACAGAATAGGTGGAAATGTTGATGAGGCTCTCGAATACGCAGTATCCAAGCTCGGTAAGGAGATTTCAGTTTCGGAAGTTTTTAAGGAGGGTGCGATAATCGACGTGATCTCCATAACCAAGGGAAAGGGCTTTCAGGGACCGGTGAAGAGGTGGGGAGTTATAACGCTTGACGCAAAGCATGCGAGGAGCAGCAAGCACAGAAGAGTTGGCAACCTCGGTCCCTGGAACCCGCACCATGTTAGGTGGACTGTCCCGCAGGCTGGCCAGATGGGCTTCCACCAGAGGACAGAGTACAACAAGAGGGTGATAAAGATCGGTGATAATGGAGAGGAGATTACGCCGAAAGGTGGATTCCTGCACTACGGTGTGATAAGAACTCAGTACGTCCTGATCGCTGGATCGGTGCCGGGAAGTGTGAAGAGGTTAGTGAGGATGAGAGACGCAATAAGACCTCCGAAGGCAGAGTATGATGGAGTCAATATCGTGTATGTGAGCACAACATCCAAGCAGGGGAGATGAGTATGAAGGCCAAGGTGTTTGATCTGAAGGGCGAAGTTGCAGAGGAGATAGAGCTTCCAGATGTATTTCAGGAGGAGTTCAGACCGGACATCATAAAGAGGGCTGTGCTTGCAATTCAATCTCACCGAAGGCAGCCCTACGGGCCAAACCCGCTCAGCGGAGTTGATTACGCATGGGAAAACTGGGGACCGGGACATGGCTATGCCAGGGTGCCGAGATGGAAGAACGGCAGCAGAGCTGTTGTTGTACCTCAGGCTGTAGGTGGGAGGAAGGCACATCCACCAAAGCCCCAGAGGAAATGGGCAGAGAAGATAAACAGAAAGGAGATGAGGAAGGCTCTGAAGTCCGCGATTGCTGCAACCGCAAATCAGGAACTGGTGAGCCAGAGGAACCACCTGTTTGAGGGGGAGCTTCCTAAAATTGTTGTTGATGATCTCAGTGCTTTGAAGAAAACTAAGGAGGTTGCAGAGGTTTTCAAAGCAATAGGGGTTTATGCAGATGTTGAGAGGGCGAAGGAGAGAAAGAGGTACAGAGCCGGAAAGGGGAAGATGAGGGGTAGAAGATACGTCGCAAAGAAGAGCGTCCTTCTTGTTGTTGACAGGGATGATGGGATTATAAAAGCTGCAAAGAACCTTCCTGGCGTTGATGCCGTTCTTGTTAAGGATCTCAATGTTGAGCTTCTCGCACCCGGGTGTCATGCGGGAAGGCTAACTGTATGGACGAAGTCTGCAGTTGAGTATCTGGGTGAGTGGTTATGCTGATCAAATGCTTCTTGGTTACGGAAAAAAGTGTGGCGGAGCTTGAGAAGAACATCCTCACGGCGATAGTGGACATCAGAGCCAGAAAGAGGGACATAAAGAGGGAGATCGAGAAGCTGTTTGGTGTGGAGGTTGAGAAGGTAAACACGCTGATAACACCGAAAGGTGAGAAGAAGGCCTACATCAAGCTGAAGCCAGATTACTCTGCTGAAGAGGTGCTTTCAAAGCTTGGAGTGTTCTGAGGTGATGCTGTATGGGTAAAAGAATAATATCCCAAAACAGGGGAAAAGGAACCCCAACCTACAGGGCCCCGTCTCACAAGTATAAGGCTGACATCAAGCACCTCCGCTTTACAGATGCAACCATCGCAGCCAAAATTATTGACATACAGCACGATCCTGCGAGAAATGGACCGGTTGCACTTGTGCAGCTTCCAGATGGCAGTAAGGAATACGTCCTGGCTGTTGAAGGTCTGGGGACAGGGGATGTCGTTCATGCTGGTCCAGAGGTTGAGATTGCTGCAGGAAACACGACCTTCCTGAGAAACATTCCCGAAGGTACACCCGTTTGCAACATCGAGGCCCAGCCTGGAGACGGCGGGAAGTTCGTGAGGGCAAGCGGAACCTTTGGCCTGATCGTTTCGAGGGAGGAGGACAAGGTGCTCGTCCAGATGCCCTCTGGAAAGCTAAAGTGGTTCCACCCCAACTGCAGGGCCACGATAGGCGTTGTTGCAGGTGGTGGAAGAACTGACAAGCCCTTCGTGAAGGCTGGAAAGAAGTACCACAAGATGAAGAGCAAAGCTGCGAAATGGCCAAGGGTTAGAGGTGTGGCCATGAATGCCGTTGATCACCCCTTCGGTGGTGGTAAGCACCAGCATGTTGGTAAGCCGAAAACCGTTAGCCGTAACGCTCCTCCAGGAAGAAAGGTTGGAAGTATCGCTGCCCGCAGAACGGGTGTTAGGAGGTGATTGAATGGCCCTAAAAAGTAAAGTTGTTAGACCGAGAGATTTCAAGTATCGTGGTTACACCCTTGAAGAGCTGAAGAAGATGACTCTGGAAGAGCTGTCAAAGTTACTTCCGTCAAGGGAGAGAAGAAAGATAAAACGTGGCTTCACGGAGCAGGAGGAGAAACTGCTCAGAAAGCTCAGGAAAAAGGGGATGGCCAGAACCCACTGCAGAGACATGATAGTGCTGCCAGAGATGGTTGGCAAGGTGGTGTTTGTGCACAATGGAAAGGAGTTCGTCAGAGTCGAGATAAAGCCGGAGATGATCGGTCACCGCCTTGGAGAGTTCGCCCAGACAAGGCGCTTTGAGAAACATAGCGGTCCGGGAGTTGGTGCTACGAGGAGCAGCAAGTATGTACCCCTGAAGTGATACTATGGCGAGAGTGAATTACGCTTACAGGCCTGAGGATGAGACAAAGGCTGCAAAGGCAATGGGCTACGAGATGCCGATAAGCTTCAAGCATGCAGTGGAGATATGCAGAGAGCTGAGAGGCAAGAAGGTAGAGGAGGCGAAGAGGTTCCTTGAAGAGGTTGTTGAGATGAAGAGGGCCGTGCCCTTCAGGAGGCACAAGAAGAAGGTGGCGCACAGGAGGGGACTGGAGAAATGGTATGCCGGTAGATACCCGCAGAAGGCGGCAAAGTACATTCTCAAGGTGCTTAGAAATCTGGAGGCAAATGCCGAGTACAAGGGCTTGGATCTTGACAGCCTTGTGATCGTGCATGCACAGGCCAAAAAGGGCAGAGTTCTGCAGAGGTACATGCCGAGGGCCTTTGGAAGGGCAACGCCGAGATTCCAGCAGCTCACAACCGTTGAGTTCGTTGCAGAGGTGAGATGATGGCGGTCGAGAGAAAATTCGTCCAGGAGAGGCTGAAAAAGCTGATGGTCAAGGAATGGATCAAGGATGAGGTTAAGAGTGCCGGCTTTGGCGGTGTGGACATACTGAGAACTCCGCTTGGAACGCAGGTTACGCTGTTCGTCGAAAGGCCGGGGCTTGTGATAGGCAAGGGTGGTAGAAGGATAAAAACCCTGACCGAGAAGCTCAAGATGTTTGGTCTCGACAACCCACAGGTCAGCGTCGATGAGGTTGAGAAGCCGGAATTCAACGCACAGCTCATGGCCTCGCTGCTTGCAAGGGCACTGGAGAGGGGATGGTACTTCAGAAGGGCTGGCTACAGGTTCCTGTACAGGATAATGGAGGCTGGAGCAAAGGGATGTGAGATCGAGATAAGCGGTAAGCTCGTCAGCGAGAGAGCAAGAACTGAGAAGTTCGTTGCCGGAACCATCGTTCACACTGGAGATCCGGCGTACAGCATGGTTCAGAAGGGCTTTGACATAGCTGTGAAGAAGCTCGGAGTTCTTGGTGTTAGCGTCAGAATCATACCGCCCGACGTAACCCTGCCGGATGAGTTCATAGTGAAGGACGTAAACCTGGAGAGGGGTGATGTGAGTGAAGATGAGGGAGATAAGGGAGATGAGCAGGGAGGAGAAGTTGAAGAAACTCAGGGAGCTGGAGCTTGAGCTTCTCAAGCTAAGAACGCTCGTGAGAAGCGGAGGATCTGTGGACAACCCGGGGAGAATAAACCTGATAAGGAAGGACATTGCGAGACTGAAGATGGCACTATGCGAGGAAGGATACAGGGTGTAGATCTGATTGCAAGGGACTGGATCGGGCTGATGGTGGAGGTAGTTGATAGTCCAAACGAGTTTGAGGTGGGCATAGCTGGAGGGGTTGTTGACGAAACTCAGAACACACTCAAAATAATGACCAAAAAAGGTTTAAAAGTCGTGGCGAAGAGGAGGAGAACCTTCAGGGTGTGGTATAAGGGTAAGATCATGCGTGTTAAGGGGGATTTGATAGCCTTCAAACCCGAGGAGAGGATTAAGAGAGGTTTGATGATGCTTAAAAGAGCGAAGGGTGTTAGGATATGAGGGACATAGGAATTGATGTTAAACCACCTGAGAGAGAGTGTGATGATGAAAACTGTCCATTTCACGGAACTCTACCTGTGAGAGGACAGATACTGCGTGGTAGGGTTGTGAAGACTTACGGGAAGACTGCAGTTGTCGAGAGAGAGCTGATAAGGTACGTTCCAAAGTTCGAAAGGTACATGAAGAAGAGGTCGAAGTTTCACGCTCACAATCCGAGATGCATAAGGGCAAAGCCGGGAGACATCGTAACGATTGGAGAGTGCAGACCGATTAGCAAAACGAAAAGCTTTGTGATATTAGAGGTGGTGAGCCGTGAGGGCGATCAGAGCTAATATACCACGAGCACTGCCCACAGGAGCGAGGCTTGTCTGTGCCGACAATACAGGGGCGAGAGAGCTTGAGATCATCGCAGTTAAGGGCTACAAGGGTGTGAGAAGAAGGTACCCGGCAGCAGGTGTTGGAGACATAGTCGTTGTGACCGTGAAGAAGGGGACGCCTGAGATAAGGAAACAGGTTCACTATGCAGTGATAGTCAGGCAGAGGAAGGAGTACCGCAGACCCGATGGTACGAGAGTCAAGTTTGAGGACAACGCAGCGGTGATAACGAACGACAGAGGGGAGCCGAGGGGTTCAGAGATCAGAGGTGCTGTGGCGAGGGAGGCTGCTGAGAGGTTCTCTAAGATAGGAACCATAGCTTCCACGATAGTCTGAGGTGATAAAATGCCTGTTCCTAAATCCAAGCAGCCAAGAAAGCACAGAAGATGGCTTTACAAGACCATCAAGCTTCATGAAAGGCACAAGATAATGCACGCAACTCTGTCCAAGGATTTAAGGAAAAAGTACGGAAAAAGAGCCATCAGAGTCAGGAAGGGGGACAAGGTGAGGATAATGAGGGGACAGTTTGCAGGACACGAGGGCAGGGTGCTGGAGGTTGACATGAAGAGGTACAGAATCACGGTGGACGGTGCGACAACAACAAAGGCAGATGGCACTGAAGTACCCGTTCCAATTCATCCGTCCAACGTCATGATAATCGATCTGGGTGAGATTGATGATGTCAGAAAGAAGATCCTTGAGAGGTGATTGAGTTGCATCAGAAAAGACTTTCAGCTCCAAAAACCTATAAAATACCCAGAAAGGTTGCAAAATGGGTTGTAAAGCCATCTCCAGGTCCGCACAACAAGGAGGCAATTCCCCTACTCGTTATTGTGAGGGACTTTCTGGAGCTGGCAGATACTGGCAGGGAAGCGAGAAAAATCATTGCTGCAGGAGAGATACTGGTTGATGGCGTTGTTCGCAAGGACTACAAGTTCCCCGTCGGGCTGTTTGATGTCGTAACCATTCCAAAGCTCGACAAAAGCTACAGAATTCTATTTGATGAGAAGGGGCGATATATTCCCAAGGAGATTGAAGATGCGGACCTGAAGCTGTACAAAATAACGAATAAGACCATGGTGAGGGGCGGGAAGGTGCAGCTCAACCTCTTCGATGGAACGAACATTCTCGCCTCAAACGAGTACAAGACCAAGGACAGCATACTGCTGAAGATTCCCGAGAAAGAGATAGTTGACCATCTGAAGTTCGAAGAGGGTGCTTTGGTTATGATCACTGGCGGAACGCATGCAGGTGAAATCGGCAGGTTGAAGAGCTATAAGGTCGTCAGAAGCTCTGCACCAAATCTTGTAACTGTCGAGGGAGAGGAGAGAGACATCACAACCATCGAGGACTACATCTTCGTGGTTGGCAAGAAGGACAGCGACAAACCCGTGATAGACTTAGGAGTGTAAGGAGGTGGTAACATGCAGGCAGTGGTGGAGAAGAAGGAGGAAACAAAGGAAAAGGAAAACCCAATGAGAGAAGTTCTGCTGGACAAGGTAGTGATAAACATGGGTATCGGAGAGAGCGGAGAGAGGCATCAGAGGGCCTACAAGCTCCTTGAGGAGCTAACTGGACAGAAGCCGGCGATAACCTACTCCAAGATGACCATAAAGAACTTCGGGATAAGAAAGGGTGAAGCAATTGGTGTTAAGGTCACCCTGAGGGGAGAGAAGGCTCTCAAGTTCCTTAAAGACGCTCTGACAGTTAAGGAAATGAGGTTGAGCAGGAAATCCATAGGTGATGGTTACTTCTCCTTTGGCATTGCTGAGCACATCGATCTCCCGGGTGTTGAGTACGATCCCGATGTTGGTATATTCGGCATGGATGTTTGTGTATCGCTAAAAAGGAGGGGTTACAGAGTTGCGAGAAGGAGGAGGAAGAAGAGCAAGATTGCAACAAACCACAGGATAACGAAGGAGGAGACCATGAAATGGCTTGAGTCCCTGGGGGTGATTTTAGAATGAAGAAGGAGCCTACGAAGAAGTTTGGTAGAGGTGCGAATGAGTGCAGGAGATGCGGCAGGAGGAGGGGGCTTATAAGAATGTACGGTCTCTACCTCTGCCGGCAGTGCTTTAGAGAAGTTGCATCCGAGCTTGGATTTAAGAAGTACTGGTGATGGGTATGAGTGAGGATACGCTTTCAAATGCGATGATTGCGATAAAAAATGCAGAGATGATCGGAGCCAAGAAGTGTGAGATTAAGCCGGCTTCCAAGCTTATCGGAAATGTCCTCAAGGTCATGAAAGATTACGGTTACATCAAGGGCTTTGAGTACGTGGAGAATCACAGGGGTGGAAAGTTCATAGTTGAGCTGGCAGGAAACATCAACAACTGCGGGGCCATAAAGCCCAGATTCTCCTCTGCTGTGACAGAGTATGAGGACTACGAGAAAAGGTATTTGCCTGCAAGGGATTTCGGCATTCTCATAGTGTCAACGACAAAGGGTGTTATGTCCCAGATCGAAGCGAGAAAGCAGAGGTTGGGAGGTGTTCTCCTTGCTTACGTCTACTGAAGTTTACGAGGAGAGGATTGTAGAAATACCAGAGGGTGTAAGCGTAAGCGTCGAGGGAGACAGCTTTTCAGGATACACCGTAAAGGCTACTGGACCGAAAGGTGAAAATACAAGGTTTCTGAAGTTTAGGGGAGTCTTTATCGAAGTTGAAGATAACAAAGTTAGAGTGTACACAACGATGCCCAAGAAGAAGCACAGGGCCATCGTGGGAACCTTTGCCGGCCACATTGAGAACCTAATTACTGGCGTTAAGGATGGATTTGAGTACCATTTAAGGGTTGTTTACGCTCACTTCCCGATAAAAGTCAGAGTTGAAGGTAGGGAAGTGATCATAGAGAACTTCCTGGGAGAGAAGCATCCGAGAAGGGCGAAGATCGTTGGAAGGGCCGAGGTTGACATTCAGGGACAGGACATCTACGTGAGGGGTATCGACATCGAGGAATGTGGCCAAACTGCAGCAAACCTCGAGCAGGCCACGAAGATAAAGAGGAAGGATCCACGTGTGTTCCAGGATGGAATATACATCGTAAGCAAGCCGTGAGGTGGTAAAATGGAGGTTAAGAGGCTTCTGAAGGTCAGAAGAAGGCAGAAGAGTAGAAAGCCGGAATTCAGAAGATACTGCTGGAACAAGAAGCTCAGATTGAGAAACAAGAGCTGGAGAAGGCCGAGAGGTTTGCACAGCAAGCTCAGAAGGAGGTACGGGGGAAAGAAGACGGGAAGGGTTGTTGTTAGCGTAGGATTTGGTTCGCCAAAGGCTGTTAGGGGCTTGCATCCAAGCGGATACGAAGAAGTGCTGGTTTACAATCCATCAGACCTTGAAAAGATCGATAAGGAAAGACAGGTGGCGAGAATTGCCTCCTGTGTTGGTATGAAGAAGAGGCTTGCAATCCAGGATAAAGCGGAAGAGCTGGGTATTAAGATCCTCAATCCGTCAAGGTGATGATCATGAATTTGAGTTTTCAACGCAAACTGGCTGCGAGCGTTTTGAAGTGTGGAGAGAACAGGGTGTGGTTCGATCCCACAGCCCTGGAAGATATCGCAACTGCCGCAACCAAGGAGGATATACGTGAGCTGGTAGAGCAGGGGATCATCAAGAGAAAACCCGTGAAGGGTGTGTGCAGGGCGAGGATCAGGAAGAAGAGGCTCCAGAAGAAAAAAGGCAGGAGAAGAGGTCATGGAAGCAGGAAAGGAGCCAAGGGGGCAAGGATGCCGAGAAAGAGACACTGGATAATAAGGATCAGGGCCCTTCGTAAGAGTCTCCGAGAGATGAGGGACAGGGGAGAGATTGACAGAAGAACGTACAGGATGCTCTACAGAAAGGCGAAGGGTGGAGAGTTCAGAAGCGTGTCCCACCTCAAAGCATATATTGAGCAGCTCAAGAGGTGATCTGAATGGCAAGAGGTCCAAGATACAAGGTACCCCTCAGGAGGAGGAGGGAAGGTAAGACGAACTACAGAAAGAGACTGAAGCTTCTGCTGTCGAGAAAGCCAAGACTTGTCGTTAGAGTGACCAACAGGAGAATCATAGCCCAGATTGTCGAGTACGACCCTGCAGGAGACAGGGTTGTTGTTGGTGTTGACTCATCGATGCTTAGGGAGTACGGGTGGAAAGGTGATCTGAACAACACGCCGGCAGCTTACCTCACAGGAATACTGGTTGCGAAAAAGGCCCTCGAGAAGGGTATCAGCGAGGCAGTGCTGGACATAGGTCTGCACACTCCAACGAGAGGTTCAAGGGTATTTGCTGTGTTGAGAGGTGCAGTCGAGGCTGGGCTTAACGTCCCCCACAGAGATGATGTGCTTCCGGACGATTCGAGGGTTAAGGGGGAGCATATCGCCAGCTACTATGAGATGAACCCCGAAATGTTTGGAGAGTATGAGAAAAGAGGTTTGAAACCGTCTGAGCTTCCCGATCACGTTGATGAGATTAAAGAAAAGCTGATGGTGATATCATGACCGAAGAGTGGGTGCCGAGAACAAGGCTGGGGAGACTGGTTGCTGATGGAAAGATAAAAACGATGGACGAGGCTCTTGCAAGCGATCTGCCGTTGAAAGAGCCGGAGATAGTTGACATACTGCTTCCGGATCTGGAGGATGATGTGCTGGAGATATCGATGGTCCAGAGGATGACTGACAGCGGAAGGAGAACCAAGTTCAGAGTTACTGCCGTTGTCGGGAACAGAGACGGTTATGTGGGCATCGGGACAGGCAAAGCTTCCCAAGTAGCTCCTGCAATCCAGAAGGCAATCAACAATGCGAAGCTGAACATCTTCAAGGTCAACAGGGGATGCGGTTCCTGGGAGTGCGGATGTGGTGGAAACCACTCCCTGCCCTTCAAGGTTACCGGCTCATCTGGGAGTGTGAGGGTAACGCTCATTCCCGGGCCAAAGGGTTTGGGGATTGTTGCAGGGGATGTGGCAAAAAGAGTGATCGAGCTTGCAGGAGTTAGCGATGTCTGGAGCTTCACGAAAGGGCAGACAAAAACAACGGTGAACTTTGCAATGGCCACCTACAACGCTCTGAAAAAGACCATGTACATTAAGAGGTGGTAGCGATGTTTGCCGTGATCAGGTTGAGGGGGACTGTTGACGTGCACAGGAAGATAAAGGAGACGCTGAAGATGCTGAGGCTGCACAAAAGATACCACTGTGTGGTTGTGCCAGATACCCCATCTTACAGGGGAATGCTTCAGGTTGTTAAGGACTACGTTGCGTATGGTGAGATTGATGCTGAAACCCTTGCGATGCTCCTCAGACACAGAGGAAGGCTGAGCGGTGACAGAAAGCTGACAGATGAGTATGTCAGGGAGAAGACCGGTTATGAAACAATAGAGGAGTTTGCAAAGGCAGTGGTAGAGGGAAAGGCAAGCTTGAAGGATCTGCCAGACCTAAAGCCGGTTTTCAGGCTGCATCCACCAAGAAAAGGTCTTAAGAATATAAAGTGGCACTACCCGAGGGGGAGCCTCGGCTATCATGGCTCCGAAATTGCAAAGCTCGTTTACAAGATGAGGTGATCGTAATGCCCAAGAAGAAGGTTAAGAAGTTCCGTGGATCGAGAACCTTTGGATGGGGGAGCCACAAGAACAGGAGGGGCAGAGGAAACAGGGGTGGAGCAGGCAATGCAGGGGTTCACAAGCACAAGTACATCAAGTTCGTAAAACTGGCCAAGAGGGGTGAGTACCTTTTCGGAAAGCATGGATTTACGAGGCCGAAGATACTCAGGAAGGACTATATCAACGTGCAGACAGTCAAGGAGACGCTCAGATGGTTGAAAGACGAGGGTAAGCTTGACAGTTACACGTACAAGTTCCTTTCCTCAAGACCCGAGATCAATGCAGGAGATCTTGACGAGATAATCGAAAAACTCTCAGAACTCGGTCTGGCGGAGAGGGAGGGAGAGGTTTACAGGATTGATCTAACCGAACTCGGATATTCAAAGCTGCTGGGCAGCGGGAGAGTGACGAAGAAGATTGAGGTCAAGGTTTTTGAGGCAACCCCCAAGGCCATCGAAAAAATAGAGGCAGCTGGAGGTAAGGTTGTAACGGAGTAAGGAGTTGGTCGCCTTGGATGCAGCAATTAGAGCCCTACAACCATATTTTGAGAAGATACCCAGTGTGGAGAGGCCGAAAGGGCACGTACATTTCAAGGAGAAGTTTGGATGGACCATTGCGATCCTGCTCCTCTACTTCATCCTCACCAACGTGCCAGTTTTCGGCCTCTCACCTGAGTCGATAGATATTTTCGCATCCTACAGAGCGCTCTTCGCTGGAGCTACAGGCTCGATACTTGCACTGGGTATTGGCCCGATAGTCACTGCCTCGATCATCCTCCAGCTCTTAGTTGGTGCAGGCATAATCAATCTTGACCTGACTAACCCAGAAGACAGAGCAGCATATCAGGACTTCCAGAGGTTCCTCGTCTTTGTTATGATAGCCGTAGAGGCTTTGCCTCAGATTGCTGGTGGGTTGTTAAAGCCAGATCCAAATCTCGCCACCCAGCTTGGCGTCTCTCCTGGATTAATCGCCTTCCTGATTTTCATCCAGCTCTTCATCGGTGGAGTGCTGATTGTGTACATGGATGAGGTAGTATCGAAGTGGGGTATTGGAAGTGGTGTGTCACTCTTCATTCTTGCAGGTATAGCACAGTCGATAGTTGTTGGTCTTTTCAACTGGATAATTCCACCCCACTCACAAATGCCCGCTGGCATAATCCCGAGATGGATCTGGATCTCACAGCACTATCCGGTTGATTTCCTGCTTACAGGAAACGGCATCATCTTCCTCCTCCTGCAGGGGGGAATTCTCTCAATCATAACAACTGCACTGATAATACTCCTGGTTGTGTTCTTTGAGGGTACAAGAGTTGAAATCCCGCTTGCCCATGCAATGGCGAGAGGTGCGAGAGGGAGATTTCCGATAAAGTTGATCTACGCAAGCGTTCTGCCCATGATCTTCGTAAGGGCCTTGCAGGCCAACATAGTGGCCTTTGGCAGGATACTTTACTCGAAAGGCATAACCATTTTCGGAGAGTATGTGGGAGACCAACCAGTAAGCGGCATTCTGTACTTCTTAGCACCCATACGAAGCCCGTACGACTGGGTACCTTCTCTGGTTAAAACGAAAGGTGCTGCCTTCGCGTCGATACCCGACTGGATGATAATCACCCACCTGCTGGTTGATGCAACGATACTCATACTCGGTGGCATCCTTTTTGCTGTTTTCTGGGTGGAAACGAGCGGAATGGACGCCAGAACGGTTGCACAGCAGATAGCAAAGTCAGGGATGCAGGTACCAGGTTTCAGGAAGTCCCCGCAGGTTCTTGAGAGATTGCTGAAGAGGTACATACCAAAGGTGACCGTTTTGGGAGGTGCCATCATCGGAATTCTGACACTCATAGCAAACATGCTCGGAACCATAGGCAATGTCAGCGGCACAGGATTGCTGCTTGCTGTAAGTATAGCCTACAGATTCTACGAAGATCTCGCAAAGGAGCAACTAACAGAAATGCATCCACTAATCAGAAAAATGCTCGGTGAAGAGGTATGAAGGACATCCTGTCCAAATTTGCAATGGTTCTCGGAGCTGTACTTTTTATAGGAATTTTATTCAGCCGGGACTTCAGACTTGAGCTTGGACTGGCGATGGACTCGATAATGCTGCCTTTCTCAGGCTACAAGTTCCACGTAACGATATTCGTGATGTCCATCATCACGGGCATATACTCCAACCTCATCCAGAAGTACACAGTTAACCACAGGAGGTTGAAACACCTCCAGCTTGTGATGCGAGACTACCAGAAGGAGTACATGGAGGCCATGAAGCAGAACAACCAGTTCAAGCTAAAGCAGCTTGAGCAAAAAAAGCCCGAAATACAGCAGATGCAGAGCGAGATGATGTCGATGCAGTTCAAGCCGATGTTCTACACGTTCATAGTGTCTATCCCTATCTTTGCCTGGCTCTGGGAAAAAGCTGTAACGAGTTACGAGCTGCTTTCCGGGAACACCAACTACGGAAATGTCACAGCCCATCTCCCGGATTGGTACCTCCAGACGATTAAACCCGAACTCTTCATGATAAACGTTCCGTTCTCCGGACAGATCCACGTTGTAACACCTGTCCTGATTTTTCCCTGGTGGCTGTTCTGGTACCTTCTCTGCTCGATCACTGTAGGGCAGGTGATCAAAAAGGTGCTGAAGGTCGGTGTATAACATGAAGATAACGATTTCCGGACCGCCAGGTAGTGGAACCACCACCGTCGCAAAACTTGTGAGTGAGAAGCTTGGCATTAAGCTCATCTCAGCTGGAGAAGTTTTCAGACAGTTGGCAGCACAGCGTGGAATGACAGTCGAGGAGTTCAGCAAATACGCAGAGCAAAACCCCGAGATAGACACGCTCATTGACAAAACGCAGAAGGAACTTGCCGATGCCGAGAGGGATGCAGTGGTTGAGGGCAGGCTTTCGGGATGGATGATAAGGGATGCCGATCTCAAAGTGTGGATATTCGCAGATGCTGAGATCAGGTACTCAAGGATAGCAAAGAGGGAAAACAAGGATGTTTCAATCGTCAGGCAGGAAACGAGGCTGAGAGAGGAAGCGGAGAGAAGAAGATATCAGAAGTTCTACAGCATAGACATCGACAACTGGAAGATATACGACCTGATAGTGAACTCCGGAAAGTTTGACGCTGAAACCATCGCAGAGCTAATTATAACCACTGTGAAAAAATTAAAGTTGATCGAAGGTGATAACCCTAACTGATGTTGGTATCTTAACGACGCTTCCCAGCCTCACGCCCACAACGTAGTCAAACTCCTTTTTTGCAGCCAAATCGATCAGTCTCTGTGTGATAACGCCATCAAAGACTATTGCAGAACCCTTCAAATTGTTGGTCTTGAGAACCTTGACAAGATCTCTAACTGGCACCTCCTTTATCAGGTCCAGGTTCCTGTCGAGAACCCTTGCAGTCAACCTGCCCTCTACCGACTCCTTGTGCACCTTCAGCATCTCGCTGATGTTGCCCTCTCTCCCTTCTTTCACTTCCCTCTCCTTTTCCTTAGCCTCTTTCTCCTTCGGCTCCCTCTTGAGCACATGCAACTGCTCAACGGGCACCTTGTTCCTCAGCGCCTTCAATATCTCCTTCTGCGTGAGATCCTCAACCTCCTTACCCTCAGGTGCTCTTGCAACATAGTCAACATCCGCTATTTGCAGCAACTCCTTTAGAATCAGATCTCCACCTCTATCCCCATCCAAGAAGGCCGTCACGGTCTTCTTCTTGCTCAGCTCAACTATTGTCTTCGGAATGTTTGTCCCTTCCACAGCTATGACGTTCTTGATTCCGTGCTTCAGCAGGTTCAGCACGTCTGCTCTGCCCTCAACCACGATTATCGCATCCGACTCGTCCACTGCTGGACCGGCAGGTAGCTTCTCCTCCCCGTACTCAGTTATCTCATCCGCTCTCAAGGCCTGTCTGACTATGTCAACTATCTTCTCCGACTCGATTTCCGGCTCCTCGAAGAGATCCCTGAGTATGTTCATGGCCCTGTCTATTATCTTCTTCCTCTTGCTCGCCCTCACGTCCTCGATCTTGTTAACCCTGATCCTCGCCGAGCACGGACCAACTCTCTCGATGGTTTCGAGAGCTGCAGCGAGTATTGCCGTCTCAACCTTATCAAGGCTTGAGGGTACCTTTATCTCCCCGAAACTCTTGCCACCCTTGCTCTCGATCTTCACTTCTATTCTGCCAATTCTCCCTGTCTTCTGAAGCTCCCTTAGATCAAGATCTCCGCCGAGCAGTCCCTCTGTTTGACCGAATATCGCTCCCACAACGTCAGGCCGTTCAACAACACCATCAGCAATAATTTCAGCGTGAATTAAGTATTTTGTAGTGTCATTAGCCTTCACGGTTATCATACCTCCTTCTAATTCTGATGTCATCCATTTAAATTTCAATCTCGCCTTATAAATAGTTATTGCAAGGATATCTCTTTATTAACTACCTGAATTTCTTTAGCTCTCAAAAATTCTGGTGGAATGTGATCTGCCGTATAAACTTCCCCCTTTTTCCTTATCCTGATCCCACTTCTTACAGCCCTTTTTGCATCGATTTCTATCAGTACAGGATTTTTCGCATGTCTCCTCCCCACTTCAACAGCCTCATCAGGTGTCGCACACATATGCACCTCCCTCCTTTTCATCGGTTTCAGCCCCTCCTTCAGGATCTTCCCGAGGTTCGCCGGAGATGTTGCGTGGTAGAGCCTTTCCGGAATATCTGAACTTTCCGTCCAGTCTGTGTTGACCACAATGCTGTGGCCATACCTTGCCCTGATCCTGCCGTCTTTAATCTCAAACCTCCTCTTCCTGTCAAACTTGGCTATAAGCTCGATCTGCTTCTTGCCAACCCCATACCTGCTTTTCAGAACTTTAACAACATCATCAACTTTGGCCCACCCGTTCTCATCAACTCTCAGGCCAAATTTGTCCGGAAAGTGCCTGAGCAGACCGCTCAGAAACTTGCTGACCCTCTCCCTCTTTTGTGAATTCAGCAAAACATTTCCCTTCCCGCACTTGCATGATCCTTCAAAATCACCGCATCTCCTGCAGTGTCCGAGGCCCATATTTAATTTCCTTCTTTCTTAGCTTTTAACTCTTCCAGCAACTTGCAGGCCTGGCAGATCCTGCGTGGGGTTGGCTCACCACACCTCTCACAGCGGTTAAGCTCAATCTGCGGGTACATTTCCCTTAAGCAGGGTATCAGCTTTTCAAAACTGCTCATAACTGAGAATTTCCTCCCAGGGTACTTGTTCTCGAAATCGTAGAGGAAGTCCCTCACAGCTGCCCTTACAGGGAAATGGCTGTACGGGCACTCATCAAAGTCCAGCGGTAGATTGTGGAGCAGTCCGTAAACCACAACCTCCTTTTCGTAAACGTACTTGAATGGCTTTATCCTCACAACAAGCCCCCTCTGCACCCTCTGCGGGACGAGTCTCGCCAGCCTCTCTATGTCCGCATTAAGGAAATTGAGCAGTATTGTCTGAGTTTCATCATCCAGATTGTGGCCAGTTGCCAGCTTTGTAGCCCCCATCTCTCTGGCTGTTCTGTTCAGCAGGTACTTCCTGAATACTCCGCAGTACGTGCAGGGCTTCTTGTCTCCAAGCCTCACCATCTCGTCCAAAGTTAGGCCAAAGTTCTCCTCAAATGATACAACAACGTGCTCGATGCCCAGTTTGTTCGAGATCTCCCTTGCTATTTCAACAGTTGGTGGGCGATACCCCTCAATTCCCTCATCGATCGTTATCGCAAAGAACTCAACATCCCTCCTCTTGCTGTACAGCTTTTTCAGAACGTAGGCCAGTGTAACACTGTCCTTGCCACCACTGAGGGCTATTGCTACCCTGTCCCCCTTCTCAATCATGCTGAACTTTCTTACTGCGAGCTTAACCCTCCTCTCAAAGTCCTCGATGAAGTGCCTTCTGCAGAGATGCCTCTCGGAGTGCCTCTGGTAGATTACCGCCCTCCTGTCACACTTAGAGCACCTTATCATGCTTCCCTCAGGTTTGCCCTGCTGTAAATCGTTCTCGCCTCCTCAACACCCTCAATCTCCAGAACCCTTCTCCTGATCTCTTCTATCGGCTCTCTCTTTACTGCATGAACCATGAAGTAGAGCGGGTAGTTCCACCTCTCGTCAACGATCCTCTCGATCAGGTGGGTTATCTGCGGAAACGCTTTAAGCAAGGTTCCTGCCACCTTCTCAGGTTTCTCAGCCTTCACAACAGTCATGCCATTCTCCATAAAGCCCACCTTCCTCTCCCTAAGCACACCGCTGAAATCTCTCCCCACTCCTCTGTCCATCAGCTCCTCTATGATATCCACGACCTCTTCTTCAGAATAGCCGGCAAACAGAAAAGGTCTTTCGGAAATCTCAAGATATTCGAGTCTTCTTACAAAATCTTCATCTAAGCCAAGTTCAATAACCTTCGGGATGTTTTCTGGCTCCAAACCCCTCTCGCTCCACGAAACACCCCTGTAAAGGTCGTATTTGACATCCATCTTGTAAACCCTCTTTGTGGGAAGTATAACATAATCGGAAACGCCAGCTTCGGAAGCTATGCTTTCAACAGACCTTCGTATCTCATCCACGTCTCTGCCCTTTATCGTGAACCAGACGTTGTAATAATCATCCCTCAAGAAGTTGTGCTTAACTTTAAACTCATCATGCCTGTTGATGATTCCGGCAACCCTCTCAAGGTTCTCCGCCCTAAATCCAATCAGAGCTGCTCTCCTGTAATTGGAGAAGGCTCTGTAATTGAGATTCAGCCCGTACCTCTTCAGAACGCCACGCTCAGCATAATGCTTCAAAGCTCTGATCACATCCTCAGGATTCCTGCCCATTTCCTCAGCCAGATCCACTATGGGCGTTGTTGTTAGGGGCAGAGAGTACTGCACCTTCATCAGGAGATCCAGATCGAGATTCAAAACTCAATCCCCCCACTGTCAGCTTTCCTCTTTCCAGAAACGTAATCTTCAACCAGTCTCTCCGCATAGGCCCTTGCTTCTTCAACCCTCTCCTCCTTTACGAGCCTTACAAACTCTCTGTCGCTGCTGACGATGGAGTAGAGCTTCATCCTCAGATTCACCGGAACGCTGTGGGACTTCATGTAGTTTTTGAGATAGTTCATCGCATCGAGGAAGTAGAAAAGCTCCTCCTCCTCATCAAGAATTTTCTGAAACTTGTCCCTAACCTTCCTCGCCACAACACCGCTCTTGCCTTCAGTGGTTACCGCAAACCTTATTCCATCCCTCCCCCCCTCGAACGGAACCACGACTTCAGTTGCCACAGCGTCGTTGGCGAGGTTTACGAGTGCCTTACCTTTTGATGCAGCCTCAAGTATCCTGTCGTTGTACTCCCTGCTCGCTATTGCAACCACGATTACGTTGTAGGCCTTTGCCAGCTCCTCGAAGTCTATCTGCCCAACATCCCTTCTTACCAGCTCGATCTCTCCCTGCTTGGCCATTCTCTCAAGCTCCTCCGAGAAGTCAAGACTGAATACCGTAACCCTTGCTCCAGCTTCCAGAAACTTCTTTGCCCTGAGAGTGCCAACTCCTCCTCCACCAATAACTGCAACCTTCTTTCCCTGAAACTCGATGTACAGTGGTATCCTCATCCCTGAATGAAAGACCACGGTGAATTTAAAGTATTTCTCCCACCCTCTCACATCCGTACCGGGAGAGGTCTGATGGCGATGTGAGAATGACAGCAGTCGCTGGAGACCCCCTTCTATCAGCCTCAACCACTGCCCTTCCACCAGCCAGGGAGGCTGCGAGAGTTACTGCTTCCCTCAACCCCCCACTTTTTACCGGCAGAATCGATGTTGCCTCCCCCTTCCTCACAAGCTCGGCCAGCTCTCTAACCTTTTTGGTGTCAACCAGGTCTTCCTTTCTCAAACTCTCTCCCGCCACATCTCTGCCGTAGAAGAAGATACCATCACCACGTCTTGGAGAGTTCTTAACGCTCATGTCACGCAGCCCAACAAGCGTTGCAACAAATCCACTCTGCTGAGTCTCGAAAACCTCTTCACAACCAGCAAGCGTTGTTCTAATTCCAAGCTTAACCCTGACTCTCTCGGAGAAATGCCTGAAAAAGCGGTAGGAGTACTCAAACCCGCAAGTTGTTGAGAGCATAACCAGAAGAGGTGTGACGAACCTGCAGATGCTCTCAACTGCAATCTGATTTGCCATAACCTCCGCAACAAAGCTCAACTCCTTCCTCAAATCACCGTCCAGCTCACCAACACCACCGTAAGACACGCTCATCACAGTCACCGAGGTCAGATTTCCAAGATCGATGTTAATGGCATTTCTCTCCTCATACACATCCACATTGCGAACCGGGAGCGAGGGTTTGAAGTAGAAGCCTATGTTTTCCAGAAGGGAAAGGTAAATTGCAATTGAGTTTCTAACAACCTCCGATCTGGACATCAAAGTTTTTCTCGCCACTTCGTCTATCTTACTCACCATTCGCTCATCCAGCCTTATGGAGATCAGTTTCATGTAATACATCTGAATTACATACAACTAACTTTGCCCCCTTTATTTCCTGTGGAAATCGCAAAAGCCAAAAGCAGAGCTTAAGCACCAAAATAAACGCCGGTAAAATGAGCGTGCGAAAATGGGAATGGAGAAATTAGCTCAATTTAGTTTTCAGGTATCTCTTTTCCATTTCAAGCTCTTTGACCTCTCTAACAAGCTTCTTCGCATTGCTCTTCAGCATTCTGTAGTAGAGATACAGACTCAATGTGGTGCCAAGAGACACCAGAGCCGCAACACCCATCCACTCCATTATCTCACCCCCACAGCATTACAGCCAGTATTACCAGTGCAAATATCACAAGGAATGTCACATCTCTCCACTCGATCGCCATGAACCTACTATGAAAAAAAGTATTTAAGTGTTTCTATAAATTATAATTATCAATATTACAATAATGATGAGGTTACTCAATGGGTATGGTCTTCCTATCCTTCCTCCTCCTTGGCAGAGTTATCTCAAGTACACCATTCGTGTATCTCGCCTTAACCCCCTCTGTATCGACATCAGCGGGGAGAGGAATCCTCCTGTAGAACTTGCCCATCCTCCTCTCTCTTCTTATGTAGTCCCTGCCCTTCTCTTCGGTCTCCTCCTTCCTCTCAGCCTTTATGATGAGGTCCCCATCCTCAAAGTAAACCTCTATGTCCTCCTTGCTAAAGCCTGGAACATCGGCCACTATTCTTATCTGCTCACCTTCGTCGATGACGTCCACAGGCATGGTTAGCCTGACCTCTCTGAACTCAGGCATTCTGGTGAACTCCTCGAACATTTTGTTCAGCCTTTCCTGCATCCTCCTAATCTCCTCAAAGGGATCCACAAACACCATCTCCATCACCCCCTTTTACATCCAGACTTGTCCTAACCATCCCACCCTAACCACCTTGCCCTAACGTTAGGTTAGGGCTAAGGTATATAAAATTTATGGTCAGTGCATGAGGCTGCTGAGAAAAATTTAATAATTCAAAAATTTAATAATTCAGATTATCATAAAGTAAATTATCATGTTTGTTGATAGAGCCGAGGAACTAAATGCCCTTAAAAAAGACTGGCAAATAAAAATTTTGAGTTGATCATAATCTACAGGAGAAGGAGAGTTGGAAAGACCCGGCTAATCTTGGAGGCCATAAGGGATGTTGATCATGTTTACTATCTTGCAGTAGAGGGAGGAAATCTGAGACATTTCAAGCGATTTGCGTCACGGGTAGTCCCGGAAATTGCCCATGCTGGCGAGGATTGGGAATCCTACTTCAACTTTCTAAAGGGAAAAATTGTCATAATTGATGAGTTTCCCAACTTAATAAAAGAGGACCCAAAAATCGTCTCGCTGTTTCAGCGGGTTATCGATGTTACTCTGAGCAATACTACGACCAAGCTGGTCCTGCTGGGTTCGTCCATTTCAATGATGACCGACAGGGTCCTTAGCTACAAGAGTCCGCTTTATGGCCGGAGAACTGCATCTCTCCAACTTAGACCCCTCAGATTCCGGTATATAAAAGATTTCTTCCCAGATTCCGACTGGGAAGAGATAATTGAGATTTACGGCTTCGCTGATGGTGTTCCCCACTACCTCAGGAAGGTTCAAACACCCTTTTGGGGATGGCTACAGGAGGAGCTGAAAAGACCCGATACCTTCATCAAAGATGAGGTTGACTTCCTCATGAAGTACGAGTTCACTGACGTGTCAACATACAAGAAAATACTTGAAGCGATAGCATCCGGAAAAACTACTCCAAAAGAGATAAGAGACTACACTGGCTTGAAGCACTCCGATTTAACACCATATCTCAGAAATCTGGCTGAAACAGGGCTGATAGTAAGAGAGGTTCCCATAACGGAGTCTGCTCGATCCAAAAGGGGGAGGTACTACATATCTGACAACTTCACAGCATTCTGGTTCAGGTACATCCACCCAAACTTATCTGCAATAGAGGAGGGGATTTTTGAGGTTGAGGACATAAAAAAAGATTACCCATCCTACCTCGGATGGGTCTTCGAGAAGGTGGCGAGGCAGTTTGTAGTAGAGCTGAATAAAAGGAGAATGCTACCGTTCAGGTTCACGAAGATCGGAAAGTGGTGGTACAGGGGAGATGAGATAGATCTCGTGGCAATTAACGAGCATGAGAAAAAGGCCCTCTTCGTTGAGGTGAAGTGGAGAAATCTTAGCAAAAGAGAGGTCGCTAAACTGCTCCAAAAACTGAGGGAGAAAGCGGATACTGTCGGCTTGGATGACTGTACAAAGTACTATGGGATGATCGCCAGAAGGGCTGAATTTAAGCAACTTTTTGTTTGGGATCTTGGGGACTTTGATCTGCTGAATAAAGCGAGTGGAAAAGATTTATTGGGAACTTTAAAAAGGTAAGAGGCAAATGCATGCAGAGCAGATACAAAAACTTTTTACCCTAAGGACCAAATTATGTTAATGCCAAAGCTCAGAATTCTGATAACTGGCAAAGTTCATGAGGTTGGCTACCGACCCCTCTTACTCGGCTTAGCTGAATCGTTCGAGATTGAGAGATTTTTCGCCGACAATGTCCATGTTGACGGAAAGCAGGCTGTGGAAATTTTGATAGATGCAGACGAGGATAGGATTGAACTGTTTTTGGACTTGTTAAAGCGAAAGAAACCTGAAAACGCCATTGTTGAGGATATAAAGGTTGAGGATTATGATGGAAGAGTGATGGGAATCGAATCCTACTACCGCTATTTAACAGCGATGCAATTGACCAAAATTGCAACTTATGGAGGGAGAATGCTTGAAAAGCAGGATGAGACGATAAGAGAGATCAGGACTGTAAAAGAAGAAGTTAAAGCAACAAAGGAGGAGGCTAAAGCCACAAGGGAAGAAGTCAAAGCAGTGAGAGAGGAAATCAAGGTGACGAGGGAAGAACTCTCATCAAAACTCGATAAAACGAATGAACTGCTGGAAAGGAGATTTGAGAGACTTGAGGAGGAGATCGAGAGGATAAAAAAGGCCCTGATTAGGGCCGGGATAGATATCTAAGATTTTGTGTTTGGGATAATTGGTGTGTACCTCAAAGTTCCAGACCTCGATGAGAATACCCTTCTCTTTACAAGTTTAAAAATCACGGGGATAGTGTTTAATGTAGCAGTGCATAATTGAAGGTCGTGAAATGTGTTGTGTGTGGCAAGGAGATCGAGCACGGATACCTGTGCGGAAAGTGCATGGTGGAAAAAACGGAGGTTGTCAGAGTTAGCCCTTTGGAAATACTGATGTGCAGCAGGTGTGGAGCCATCAGAGTTGGTCGCAGGTGGGTTAGAAGGGAGCTTGATGATGTGATTGAGGACCTGATTCTGAAAAATACACGTGTCGCTGAGGAGTTCGATGTCAGAGAGGTTGTTGTGGATCCCTCATCACACATTGTGTACTACAGGGGCACAATTGCGGGTGATGAGGTCGAGGTTAGGCTTCCCTTTACCCTCACCCTGAAGAAGTTGAGCTGTCCAAAGTGCAGCAGGGAGTCTGGTGGGTACTACGAGTCAATCGTTCAGGTGAGGGCCAAGAACAGGGAGCTTGAAGAGGAGGAGATGGAAAAGGTGATTGGCATCCTTGAGGAGGTTCTGGAAAAGGAAGGGGACAACGAGAAGGCCTTCATTTCGAAGATTGAAAGAAAAAAGGGTGGGGTTGACATTTACCTCGGGAGCAGAAACATCGGGATGAAGGTGTCAAGGAGGATATCACGAGAGCTGGGTGCAGAGATAACTGAGAGCAAAAAGCTGCACACAAGAATTGATGGACGGGATGTGTACAGATTTACGTACTCTGTGAAGGCTCCAGAATTCAGGGAAGGGGATGTTGTGGACAGCGATGGAAAGATGTGCCTTGTCAAAAACATTCGAAGCAAGAAGGGGGTTGACATTCTCACTGGCAAAACCATTAACCTTGGCAGAGAGCCTGTGGTGGCGAGAAAGGGCGACACTATTGGCGGAGTTGTTGTGAACGTTGACAAAACCACAGCTGAGATCGTGTGCGATGACGGAAAAGTTGTGAGCGTTGATAAACCCTATGGTGTTAAGATAGGCTCAGAAGTTCGTGTTTTCAAACACCGGGACAGATACTACGCCTACCTGAATGAACTGTAAGATGATGTAAAAACTATGAAAGCCGTGCGAGTTCCCAAAAGAGAGGCGGAGAAAGTTAGAAGGCTTGCAGAAAGAATGGGTGTGAAAGACAAAAGCAGGCTGATTGTCGCAAAGGACGAGTACGTTGAAATTCCGATAGTTGATGGTTGCGAACACCTGTTTGAGGGCTACGATATAGTTGAGCAGTCAAATCCGGTGTTTGCAGATAAAAAGGATCTCACAGCAGCACTTGAAGGGCTGATTCCAAAAAATGCCATACCACATGGCTACAAAGTGATTGGCAGGCTAATCGTCGTGAAGATACCACCTGAGGGGGAGAAATTCAGGGATATTATAGGCAGAAAGCTGCTGGAGCTAAACCCACAATGCAAAGCTGTATGGGCAGATTACGGCAGAAGGGGCATGCTAAGGAAACCCGAGATGGAACTCATTGCGGGAGAGGGGAGTGAAACGGTTCACAAAGAGAACGGCTGCCTTTTCAAGCTCGACATAACCAAAGTCATGTTCAGCCTTGGGAACCAGTCCGAGAGGATGAGGGTTGCAAGGCTTGTTGAGGATGGAGAGGTTGTTGTTGACATGTTTGCGGGTATCGGCTACTTCTCCATTCCCATTTCTGTACATTCAAATGCGAGGAGGATATACTCCATAGAAATCAACCCTGACTCCTACCACTACCTGCTGGAGAATATCAGGCTGAACGGAGTGCAGAATATAGTCCCAATCCTCGGCGACTCCATGTTTGTGACGCCCGAGGGTGTTGCTGATCGGGTTGTGATGGGGCACATCTACTGCCACGATTTTCTGCCTGTCGCAATCAGGGCGCTTCGAGAGAAGGGCATTATCCACTATCACGAATCAACGCCTGAAGCCGTGATGGACAGGCCAGTAAGAAGAGTTGAGAAGGCCTGCAGCAGAGCTGGTAAAAGATACAGAATTCTCGGTTTCAGAAAGGTTAAAAATTACTCTCCCGGCGTTTATCACGTTGTTGTTGATGCCCTCGTTTACTAAAGTCTCTCCGCAACTTCCTTGGCATGATAAGTTATAATCAGATCTGCTCCAGCCCTTTTGATCGCCACAAGGATTTCGTAGACTACCTCCTCACCGAGCCACCCCTTCTGGATCGCAGCCTTCACCATGCTGTACTCTCCGCTGACGTTGTAGGCTGCAAGGGGCATGGCAAACCTCTCCTTCGCCCTCCTGATTATGTCCAAGTAGGGCAAAGCGGGCTTGACCATGATTATGTCCGCCCCTCCTTTACATCAAGCTCTATTTCCCTCATTGCCTCATCGCTGTTGTGGATGTCCATCTGGTATCCCTTTCTGTCCCCAAACTTGTATCCGCTCTCCGCAGCCTCCCTAAAAGGAGAATAGAAGCTTGAAGCATACTTGGCAGCGTAGCTCATTATTGGAATGTCGATGAATCCTGCATTGTCGAGTGCGGTTCGAATGGCTGCAACCATACCATCCATCATGCCCGATGGCGCTACAATATCCGCACCAGCCTCCGCATGACTGACGGCTATCTTCCCCAGAAGGGGAAGGGTCTCATCGTTCACAACCTGCCCATCTTTAACAATGCCGCAATGGCCATGGGTAGTGTACTCGCACAGACATACGTCGGTTATAACAACAGCATCCGGAAATTCGTCTTTAACAGCTTTAACAGCTCTCTGTACCACACCGTCTTTGTCATAAGCCGAGCTTCCGACCTCATCCTTGTAGGAGGGGATGCCAAAGAAGATGAAGGACGTGAGCCCCCTATTGAGGCAATCATCAACCTCATCAACTGCCTTATCCACGGGAACTCGATAGTAGCCGGGCATCGAGTCTATGGGCTTGCGATCCTGTATGTTCTCATCAACGAAAATGGGGACTATCAGGTCCTCCTTGCTCAGCTTCGTTTCTCTAACAATTCTCCGGAGGTGTGGCTTCCTCAGCCTTCTCAACCTCAACTTCGGGAACTCTCCCATTCCCATCACCGAAAAGATACTTTGCCACCTCAATTATGTCCATTCTCTCTTCTCTCGCAGCCTTTCTAAGCCTTACAGTTGGTTCTCTCAAAAATTTCTTGATCAGCGAGTTTGCGAAGCTTTCAAGCATATCCCTTACTTCTCCATCGACACCATACTTGGCTGAGAGCTTCGAGTACAGCTCCTCGATCTCCTCGTCCATGTATTTTCTCGCCAGAGAGTACATGGCCGCTATCGCAGATCTCGCCTTTATATCCTTCAGGAGGAGTTTTAACTGCTCCACCTCTTCTTCTATAATCTTCTCAGCCTTCGAAACCTCAGAAAGTCTCATCCTGAGGTTCTCCTCACTAACTTTCCTGAGATCGTCTATCGTCAAAAGCTCAACCCCATCCATCTCAGATACGGACTCATCAACGTCTCTCGGCAGGGCGATATCTATTATGAGAAGTTTTTTGTCTCTCCCATCCATTGCCCGCTCGACATCCTCTCTTGTTATAACCGTGTGCGGTGCGGAGGTGGCTGAGATCACGACATCACACTGCCTGAGATACTCTCTCAGTCTGTCAAACCTAACTGCTATCCCGCCAATCTTCCTGGCCAGCTCCTCCGCTTTTGAGTAAGTCCTGTTGGCTATCAGCACCGCCTCAACGTTCTTATTTGCTATCGCCTTTGCAACGAGCGTGCCCATTTCCCCTGCACCAACCAAGAGTGCTTTCTTACCGTCTAAGGAGCCGAGTATCTTCTCCGCCACATCCACCGCTGCGGAACCTATTGAAACCGATCCCTTTGAGATCCTCGTCTCCCTTCTGACCCTCCTGCCCACCTGCACAGCCTTGCTGAACACCCTGTCAAGAACCTCTCCTGTGAATCCCTCCCTTCTGCAGATGTTGTGGCACTGCCTCACCTGCCCAAGAATTTGTTCCTCTCCAACAATCATTGATTCAACGCCTGATGCAACTCTCAAAAGATGCCTAAGACAGTCCTCGCCGTGAAGAATCTCCGCCTTGTCTGCAATCCCCATCTCGTATGCGATGTCGTAAAGGCATTGAGGTACGTTATCGCCAACAACGTAGATCTCAAACCTGTTACAGGTGAAGATATAGGCAAATTCCGAAACCAAACATTTGGAGATAACTTCAGCAATCTTGGATTGATTATCCAGCCAAATTCTCTCAATATCCTGAACTTTTGCGGTTTTGTGAGAAATCACGATGCAGCCGATTTCCATCTTAAACCCAAGCTTCTCCCAGTGCTATTTAAGTTTTTTATCTTAGAAAAGTTAAGTGAAAATAATTAGAAATTGATGGCAATTAGAAATTGGTGGAGACTCCCGGAGCGGTCAGACGAACATCACTCCCTTCAGGTCTGGTATCGGTGTTGTTTTCTTCAGCACCTTGTCTATTGCCTTGGTGAAATCAAGCATCGTAACTCTTGCCCTCTCCTCTCTGATGGCAAACATTCCTGCTTCGGTGCAGATGGCCTTTATGTCAGCACCACTCGCACCTTCGGTTACTCTCGCAAGCTCCTTGAAGTCAACATCGTCTGCGAGCTTCATCTTCCTCGTGTGAATCTTGAATATCTGTATTCTGCCTTCAAAGGTCGGCATTGGCACTTCAATTATCCTGTCAAACCTTCCAGGCCTGAGTATCGCAGGATCGAGTATGTCTATCCTGTTTGTCGCTCCTATGACCTTAACGTCACCCCTCGGATCGAAACCATCAAGCTCAGCAAGCAATTGCATCATCGTCCTCTGCACCTCCCTGTCTCCGCTCGTGTCACTGTTTGTCCTCCTTGCAGCTATCGCATCCAGCTCGTCTATGAATATGATCGACGGTGCTTTCTCCTTGGCCATCTGGAAAACCTCTCTGACCAGTCTTGCACCCTCTCCGATGTACTTCTGGACGAACTCACTGCCTACGACCCTTATGAACGTCGCCTTGGTCTGATTGGCAACGGCCTTTGCCAGCAGGGTCTTTCCAGTTCCCGGCGGGCCGTAGAGCAGCACACCTTTGGGGGGCTCGATGCCTATCTCGGCGAAGAGCTCGGGTTTCAGCATCGGCAGCTCAACAGCCTCTCGTATCTCCTCAATCTGCACGTCAAGTCCACCAATATCCTCGTAGCTCACATCCGGTCTTTCTTCAACCTCAAATCCATAGACCATCGGATCTTTGGATGTGGGGAGGACGTTAACAATTGCGAGGGTTTGCTGGTTGAGGGCCACTCTGGCTCCGGGTTTTAAATCGGACTCATCAACATACTGTGAGGCGTAAACAACGAACTTGGGACCGGTTGAGCTTTTAACAACGACTCTTCCATCTTCAAGCACATCGGAAATTACTCCTACGAGGAGGGGTGGTGATCTTAACCTTTCAATCTCGCTTCTGAGCCTTCTAACTTCTCTTTCGTACCTAATTCTTTCGCTTTCAATGAACCTCTTCTCATCCTCAAGCCTGCGATAGAGTTCTCTAAGCTTGTAGTAATCCTCCTCAAGCTTCTTCAGCTTTTCGAGGAGATACTGTATCTCGTTATCTCCCATTTCCATCAACCTCTCTTTCTTGACTTCCTCCATCTGGGTCGTTACGCAAAGGCTCCACCACTCCGGAAGCCTCCAATTAAGTATATATGGCTCATCATATAAGAAGTTGTTGCTGGTGGTTGGAATGAACTGCGAGATCTGCGGTAGAGAAATTAAGGGCAAGGGGTTCAAGATAATAGTCGAAGGGAGCGAAATGACGGTCTGCTCCTCCTGCAGACAGTACGGGAGTGAAAGAAGGCCGTCCATTGCATCACAAGCGGGGGCAAGGAGAGTTGTGTTAAAGAAAAGAAAGTCCTCGACCAAAATAGAGTTTCAGGATGAGCTGATCGAGAACTACCACCTGATAGTGAGGAGAGAGAGGGAAAAGAGGGGATGGAGCCAGGAGCAGCTGGCCAAGAAAATACAGGAGAAGGAGTCCCTCATAAGAAAAATTGAGAATGCAGAAATCGTGCCGGAGCCTGAGGTTATCGAAAAGCTTGAGAGGCTGTTCAACATCAAGCTCAGAGAGCAGATACCGGAGATCAAAGTTGAAAGGTCGAGGACCACAACTCCAACTCTTGGAGACATAGTGGTCGTGAAGAGGAAGAAGAAATGATTTAAGCACACCCCTCTAAGGATGTTACATGCATAACTTCATATACGTTACAGCATCCTCAAAGGAGGAGGCTGAAAAAATTGCAAAAACGTTGCTCGAAAAAAGACTCGCCGCCTGTGTTAACATCTTCCCCATCAGGTCCTACTTCTGGTGGGAGGGCAAGATCGACGAAGCTGAAGAGTATGCGATGATTGTAAAAACCAGAGCAGAAATGTTTTCTAAAATAAGGGATGAGATAAAAGCGATTCACAGCTATTCAACTCCCTGTATCTGTGCGATTCCAATTGAGAGGGGCTTAAAGGAGTTTCTCGAGTGGATCGATGAAACTGTAGGATGAGGAGAGTGGCAACATACGGGGTAAGAAAATTGATAGAGTACAGTCCAAAGCACTGGAGGATTTTGAGGGAAAAGAGGGAGAGAGCAAAGGAGATAATGGTGTCTCTTCAGTCCTACGGACTTGAGAGTGTCGTTTACGGCAGTGTTGCAAGGGGGGATGTGAACGAGAAGAGTGACGTTGATATCTTCATACCTCACAATATCCCCTCCTATAAAGTTGAGATAGCCCTCGACGGCTTTGAGATCCTCGAAAAGAGGATAGTGCAGGCAACGCCAAACTACGCCATCAAGGGGGAGTATGTTCTGGCAGATAACACAACAGTGAGCTTCCCGCTCGTAAGGATGAGAGAGAGGGAGATGGACTTCTACAGGTTCGGAGGATGTATCGACTACGCAATGCTCGAAAAGGATGAAAGGGTTGCTGGAGTGGACAAGAGACTCGTTCTGATCATGCCCACAGCAAAGGGTCATCGTGAGGTGCCGCTTACAGACATACATCCGAGCAGCGTTGCAAGGATGCTGGGCGTATCGATAGACATAGTCGTTGAAAGGATCAGGGTGCTTACACGCAGAAGAGAGGTTGGAAGAACGGGCATCTTTCTCTGCGAGACCATCCCGCTCTCCGACTGTTTCGAATCAGCCCTGAAAGTGATCGCCTCAAGAAATCCAGCCGTGAGGAGGAGGCTGGAGTGAATTAGATCCTTTTCAGCAGCCGCATGGCTTTTAAGAGAGTTGAGGCATACACCAGCAGCAGAGCGAGCAGTACGATCATCGAGGCCAGAAATACAGCCGTGTAGTCGTTCATAACACTCCCTCCATTCTCGTTTCAGCCTCGCTCACCTTCCAGTCCAGCAGGAAAAAGGATATGTAGAGGAGGACGAAGGCAAGTATCATCAAGCCGAGCAGCATTCCCCTCTCGGCATCAAACCTCAGTTCGGATGTTGTAGGGTGTAAGGCGGAAATTTTAGCAGAGAAGTAGCTGAGAGGGACTGTTACGTAGGCAAAAACTGCGTATATCGCAGAGTACCTCGCTTTTACGCTGTAGTCCTCTATCGACATCCTAAGGGCCAAGTAGGCAACGTAGGCAAACCACAGGATTAGAACGAAAGTTTCCCTCGGGTCCCAGTTCCAGTAGCTACCCCACGCAACCTTGGCCCATATCGACCCGCTGATCAGGGCTGCGGTTATCATGGCAAAACCGAACTTTGCAGAACTGCTTGCCTGGATGTCCCTCACATAGTTTTCACTCCTCAGAAAAAGGATGGAGAGTGCGAAAGTAACCGTGAAGGCTATAAAGGATGAAACCGCTGCAGGTACGTGGAAAAACACAATTCTGTAGTTCTCAGCTATATCTGCAGAGCTGACTGGTGGGAGAGTAAAGGCCTTATACACTCCAAACGCAAGCATTGCGAACCCCACAGCAAAGATTGTCGCCGACGTTCTGAGCATTAAAATCTCTGCCCCAACTGGGTTTTAATTACTTTCCTTTCACTCCCTTCAACAGAGGTACGAAGTAGATGAGGGATGCCACAAGGGCCGCCATTGCTCCTGCCGGGATCGGATAAAGCAGGGAGATGGCAACACCACTGTACATGCTGATTAACGCTATGAAAAAGGCGATTGCAAACACACTGCCCGCACTTCTCCCAAAATATTTGGCCGTTGCTGAGGGGGCGATGAAGATTGAGAAGACGAGTATCGCCCCTATGGCCTTCATGGCAGAAACAACCGATGCCGAGATTAGGGAAAGCAGCACAAAATCGTAAAGTCCGACATTTATTCCCACAGCCTCAGCACCACTGGGATCGAAGGAGATAAAGAGGAACTTGTAGTAGAGGCTTGCTGTAACAACAACGACTGCTGCTGTCGAGATGGCGATGAGCGCGAGATCTTCATCAGTTAAAAGCAGAATATCACCAAAGAGGAACTGCCATGCGCTGGCAGAGTAGTTGGCAAGGGATATGAATATCCCCACTAAAGCCATCGAAAGGGCAAAGGCCGTTGCAATCCCCGTGTTGATGTCCCCAAACCTTGAGGACCTGGCGGAGAGCATGGCAGCGAGGAGAGATGCAACCAAAGCAAAGACGAAGTAGTGCGCAGCTATACCGATGGAGTTCAGATAGAGGGCGATGGCAACTCCTGCAAGTGCTGAGTGGGCCGAGCCTGCAACGAGGAAAGATGCCCTTCTGAAAACTGTGAGAGTCCCGGCTATTGATGCGTTCAAGGCCACCATCGTTGCAGCAATCAGAGCCTTGATGAGAAGCTCATCCATGGTAGTCACCGTAGAGCGGGTGAGTGTAGCCTTCCTCACAGATGACGAGTGGGATCGAGCTTCCATAGGCCTTTACAAGGTTTTCGTCTGTAAAGACCTCATTCGGCTTTCCTATGGCCACAATTCTCCTGTTCAGCAGCATAACCCTGCTGACTTCATGCAGCACGGGGTTTATGTTGTGCACCACCACCACGATCGTCTTGCCCCTCATGGAGAGGGAGTGCAGAATCTCGACGATCTTTTCCTGTGATGGTATATCTACTCCATTGAAGGGTTCGTCAAGCAGGACAAGCTCTGGATCGTGAACGATGGCTCTGGCAAGCAAAACCCGCTGCTGCTGTCCCCCGCTAAGCTCACTGAATAATCTGTCCGCTTCGTCCAGCATGTCAACGAGCTCAAGAACCTCACAAACCCTCTCGTCTCTCACTTTCTTGCCCTTGGCCACAAGTGGGAGCTTTACAACCTGAAAGACGGAGAGCGGGATGTCCTCCACTATGTTCTCTCTCTGGGGGAGGTAGCCTATTAGGTCGATGAACTTGCCTCTCTCCCTTGAGTCGTGCCCCAAAACCTCAATTCTTCCAGAGTCTGGCTCAAGCAATCCCATGATCAGGTTGATGAGTGTCGTTTTTCCTGCTCCATTGGGGCCAAGTACTGCAACAAACTCCCCCTTATCTATGCTGAAGTTTATGTTTTCGAGAACGGGCTCATCGTAGCTGAAGGAGACATCTTCAAAAACAACCGCCTTCATCTTCTCACCATCACAAAGGCTATCAGCAAAGCTTCAAGGACAGCAACCGCTGAAAGCAGATACACCAAGCCTCTGTTATTGCTTTCACAAGCTCCACCAGCGTAGGCTATTCTTGCAGCGTTGGATATCACAAGAACATCGTACGCAGTGTCACCAGCAGAGAACTTAACCCACGCTATTTTCGCATTACTGCCTTTCACAAGCTCCTTCGCAATTTCCTCTCCTCTACTGCCCTTCATGAACTCCGGCAAAATTATACCCTCATACTCTCCACTCTCCAACCCACGTTTAATCTCCTGAAGCTCCTTTCCGCTTGCAATTCCCGCACCCTCTGAGATCACAACCGCCCCAATCTTTATCCCAAGAGATGAGGCAGTGTAGCAAACTCCCGGAACCATTGCGACATACTGTTTCCCCTCCTCTTCCGAGGCAATCTGCCTCGCCTCTTTCAAGGCTTCCTCGACTCTATCAACAAACACCTCATAGTTTCTCTCAAAGCAATCCCTCTTGTCGGGGTACCTCTCCTCAAGCCTGTCCTTTATTGCCTTGGCAATCCTTATCGCATTTTCAGGCAGCATCCAGTAACCATGCGGGTTGGATGGATAGCCGGGAAAATCGAGAAGTGTTGCGTTGTAGTCATCAAAGTCCACAACGTTACCGAATTCCTCAGCAATTTTTGCTTCAAAGTCAAAGAAGTTCGAATTCGCCAGCACAATCACATCAGCACTACCGAGCTTCTCAACATCCTCGACTGAGAGTGTGAAGGAGTGCGGATCAGAACCAGGAGGGATCAGGCTTACAACCTCAAAGTCATCTCCAGCGATCGCCTCTGCAATTGGCCTGAAATCCGGTATGGTAACCACGATTGTGTTCGCACCTACCACCTGCACGGCCAGTATCAGCATCAGCAAAATCAGCAGCGGCCTCATGTTTCCGGAATTCTGTTCCCGCATGGGCAGGTCTTTCTGTTGCCGTATTTTCTTTCAAGAGCCATCATCAGCTCCTCTCCCGCAACCCTCTCTATCCTGCCAGCCTCACTGCACACATCTCTGACTCCCATCTCCTCAAGCATGCACTCTATCAGCCTGTGTCTCCTCATAGCTTTTTCAGCCTCCCTCATCCCAGTTTCATTCAAAACAAGACCCTTCTTGGCCACGTAGCTTCCCAGCCCACACTCGGAGATCCCCTTGAGTATCTTCTGAGCTGTTGACTTCGAAACACCCAGTGAGTGGGCGATGTAGCTTGGCCCCACAACAACCTCACCATTCTCAATTGCAGCGTAGATCGTCCTCAATACCGTTCTCAATTCGAACTGTGTTCTCACAAAAAACGCAGGATGATTCGTAATATATTTTTATCGCCCAGCTTAGGGTGGGCATGGCCAAGATATACCGTGATGAGGATGCAGATCTGAAGGAGCTTGAAGGAAAAACAGTGTGTATAGTCGGTTACGGAAGTCAGGGGCACGCACATGCTCTGAATCTGAAAGATTCCGGAGTGAACGTGGTTGTTGGACTTCCAGAATGGGACAGGACAACATGGGAGAGGGCAGAGAAGGATGAGATGGTTGTCAAGAGTATTGCCGAAGCTGCAGATGGGGCAGATGTAATTTCAATGCTCATCCCGGATATGGTTCAGCCAAGCGTTTACAGGGAGTTCATCCAGGATAAGCTGAGGGAGGGCTGCATGCTCATGTTCGCCCACGGGTTCAACATCCACTTCAACCAGATCATCCCGCCCGAGAACATTGACGTTGCAATGGTCGCACCCAAGGGGCCTGGGCCGCTTGTCAGGAGAATGTACCTTGAGGGTAAGGGTGTGCCGTCTCTCGTTGCGGTTCAGCAGGACTACACCGGAAAAGCCCTGAAAGTGGCGCTTGCCTACGCAAAGGGAATCGGTGCGACAAGAGCTGGGGTTATAGAGACAACCTTCAAGGAGGAGACGGAAACTGATCTGTTCGGAGAGCAGGTTGATCTATGCGGTGGAGTTGCGGAGATGATAAAGATGTCCTTTGAGACCCTTGTTGAGGCTGGCTATCAGCCGGAAATAGCGTACTTTGAAGTTCTGCACGAACTCAAGCTGATAATTGATCTGATATACGAGGGTGGGATATACAACATGTGGAGTGCGGTGAGTGAGACTGCCAAGTACGGAGGGATGACAAGGGGTAAGAGAATCTTCAATGAAGCGACGAGGGAGGAGATGAGAAAGATCCTGAAGGAAATTCAAACCGGAGAGTTTGCCAGAGAGTGGATTCTGGAGAACATGGCCGGAAGGCCGGTGTACAACAAACTGCTTGAGATGGAGAGAAACCACCCCATCGAGAAGGTTGGCAGAGAACTTAGAAAGATGATGCCCTGGCTGAAAGAAAAATAATTTTTTTAATATATTTCAGCCATTCCAACGAGTTCTTCCAGCAAATTTTTCACAAATCTGCAGTTCTCACTACCGGCCATCGCATCGTTGGAGAAGATATCAGCAGAAAAGAAGGCCATGCTGTCCTTTCTAACTCCAAAAATTACGTTTTTTCCTGTCCTGAAGGTTATATCGCCAAGCAGAACCTTTGTGTTCCTGTTCCCGTTGAGAAGGATTTCGCATCCCTCAGCAACCTCCATGTGGTGGGCATTGAGCAGCCTTATTCTGTCCACCCCCCTGAAGTACTCCAGTTTTCCACGCATTGCAGATGCGTTGAGTTCCAGCTCTTCCGCAACAGGAATCAGATCTTCAGAAAGCTCCAAGGGGACATTCCTGTTGTGCACGTGGAATATCATGATCTTGCTCTTGGCAAGCCTGGAAATTGCAGGGACTTCGGCAACTTCAAGGGGCTTGAGGAAAAAAATGATTTCGTAGGAGAACTCAATTCTGCTAAGCTCTGCTATGTCCGTATTCAGCCCATCTAAGTACTCCACATGATAGTCGTTTATCAGGCATTCCTCCAGCTCCCTGTACCTGTACCAATCTTCTGCTGTCGCTACCATCAGAACTGAAAGCATGAGGGATCATCCGAACATGGCTACAAATGCTTTTCCAAGTTCGGTCAGATATATTCTGAGGTTTTTACCCTTCCTTACAGTAACAACAAGTCCATCCTCCTCAAGACCGTTGAGGTGGTAGCTCATCCTCGCCCTCTGGGCCATGTATTTCTTCTGCTCCTCGAGCTTGCCCTCAACCAGCTCTATCAGCTTGTTTATCGAGTCCACACTTCCTCCTTCCTTGTCCAAGGCCCGCAGAATTTCCAGCTTGTCCTCGTTTACCTTCTTCATAGGCGGTGTCTGAATTTCCGTAACCTCCTTCCCGAGCTTCATGTAAACCTTGCTGTCAGAGATCTGAGCTGTGATGAAGCAGGCAAGGCAGAGGAGTTTGCTGGCATCGGTGATGTTAACAAGAACAGTGTTGCCCGCATCCACCTCCTTTCTCACGGTCTTCAGGATGGTCTCAACTGCACTGTACACCCTCTCATCCTCAATTTTCACGGTCTCAACATCTACAAGCGAGCTGAGGGTGTTCTTAACCTCTTCAACAGCCTTCTCTGCCTCATCGCTGCTGTAAACCAAGTAGGCTTTGTGGATTGGGTAGCCACTCATCTTCACACTATCCACAATTTCTGCAGGATTTGATTCAACAGTTATGACATGCACGACACTTGCCATAGCTCTTGAGAACTTTTGTTGTTTAAAAAATTTTCTCTTATAGAGTTGTAAGATTTAAGATAAATCGTTTTCTATGCTATGTCAGTCCTTCAAAGTTTCAAAAAAGCTATATTGCTTCAATCCAATTCTGGATATGGAGTTTATGGAGATCGACTGCCCGATCTGCGATGATGGGAAGCTTCACAGGGCCGAGATAATAGAGAAGAAGACTGGAACCTTCAAAAGAAGGTGTGCAGAATTTGAGGCTGAGATATATATTGTGAAGTGTGTGGACTGCAAGACTACCGGAGTTGTGAGGAGGGTTCCACAGATAGGAATGGAAAGTTATGAGTTTCCGTACGATCTTTGACGACAGCATTGCAGACGACCAGGTTATCTGCTGGGGCGTAACTGTTGGTCTGCCCAAGAACACCCTTTTCGGTGCTACTGTTGAGGAGAGGAGGGAGAAGGTTAGGGAGAAGATCTTAAGGGCCTTTGAGGAACTCGACATTCCCAAGATTGCAGGTTCATCTGAGTTTAGAGTCTCCCTGCTCTCTGCCTGGACGAGGTACTACGTTTTCAAGATTGAAACTGAAAAGAGAAGATATGTGCTGAACGTGCTTTCACCAAACTCAACCATAGAGAGCTTCAAAAGCCTGCTCAGCCCACTGCAGGATTTGCTGAGAAGGTACTCGCAGAACTTTGCGATGCCCCTCGCCTACACTGATGAGTTCATGCTTCAGGAGTGGGTTCCGGGAATCCCGCTCTCGGAGTTCAAGGATGGAGACATAATGAGGAGGGACGATGAAACGCTAAGAATGGCTGAAACTTGCATTTTTAAGACTGCAAAACTGCTCTACAGGCTGTGGAAGGATGGCTACATTTACAGCCCCTGGGAAGACTATGAGGTGATGTACTTTAACGAAGATGTAGTTCTGCTCGATGTCACAAGGCTCTCCAAGTCCAGAGGAGAGAGCTTCTATGAGTTCTATTTTGGTGTGCCCTTTCTTTCTCCAGACGTTTTAAGGTCAAAAGATCCAGTTTACAGGCTATACTTCAGAGGAGTGAGCGAGATCGACTACTTCGGAACTTCAAGAAAAAGGTACGTGGAGCTGTTCTTGAAGGGTGTAGCAAGTGAGTGTGAGAGCTTTGAGGAGTTCAGGGATGTTTGCCCTTCCGATGTTGATGCCAGAAAGATGTGGTCATTTTAGGCCCTCAACGAAGGCTCTCACGTTCTTTCCAAGCACCGAGTGGTTGTACCCGCCCTCAAGCACCGCAAACCTCCTTCCGTAGCATCTCTCTTCAGCTCTCTCCCTGATAATTTTCCCGATCTCCCTGTAATCCTCTGTTTCCAGAATTCCGCCCCAGTCATCCTTATGTCTGTCAAATCCGGCAGAAACGCCAATGATGTCGTACTCTGTCTTACCGAGAAAATCATCGATGCCGCTAATATCGCCACCCTTCATGTGGAAGTACTCAACCTTGGGATCGTTGGAGAAGGTGTTTGCTGTGCCATCTCCAAAGTGCAAATCAAAGTCCACGATCACGGCCCTCACTATCCTGCCCTCCTTTATGAGCTTCCTGATTGCGATGGCGATGTTGTTGAAGTAGCAGAACCCCCAGCTGCTGTCGGGACTTGCATGATGGCCTGGAGGACGTATGGCTGCAAAGCTCGGCTCCTCAAAAGCTATCTCGGAGGCGAGTATTGCCCCACCAACTGCAAGAACCGCAACCTCATAAACCAAGGCCTCGCTTCTGACGTACTCGTAATGCTCGGGTGTGTGAACAAGCAGAATGTCTTCTTTTCTTGCTGGCTCAGGCTCTACAAAATCAAAATCCTTCAGCTCCTCCACAATGGCCTCCATTCTCCCCGACTCGGCAGCGGGGTCTGAGGCATAGACAGTATAGAACTTGGGGTGGAAAACGATCTTCATAACACCACATCCCCACAAAATTCTTTAAGTTTTCCGGATAGGGTGAACAATGATTGCCTCCGCACCGGGAAAGATAATACTCTTTGGTGAGCATGCGGTGGTCTATGGAAGGCATGCTCTGGTTTCGGCAGTCAATCTGAGGTGCAGGGTGAGGGTTGAGAGATCCCGGGAGTTTTTGATAAGATCACCCCTTGGTGTTACTGGTCTGGACTTTTCCATCCACCCCTACATCAGTTACGCTGTGAGAAGATTTCAGGAGCTGGAAAATGTGGGTGGGGCGGAGATCACGGTTGAAAGTGATATCCCCATTGGATCGGGGCTTGGCAGCTCAGCTGCTGTCATCGTTGCAACCCTGAAGGCCCTCAGCGGCGAGTTTGATGTGGAGCTTGGAAAAGAGGAGATCTTCGAGCTTGCAAAGCAGGTGGAGATAGATGTTCAGGGAAGGGCGAGTGGCATAGACCCCTTCATCTCAACCTTCGGTGGTGCGTGGCTCTTTCCCGAAAAGATGAGGGTAGAAATCCCCTACAGGTTTTTTGTTGTAAATCTGGGGGAAAAATCAACGGCTGAGATGGTCTCAAGGGTTGCTGAGCTGAGGGAGAGGCATAAAGCAATTGTTGACAGAATCTTCGATGTTATCGACAGCATAGCGGTAAGTGCTGCAAAGAACATAGGTGATGATGAATTTATTGACGAGCTGATAGCGATCAACCAGTCCATGCTGAGGGCGATAGGAGTGAGCAATCCGCAGATCGATGAGCTGATAGCCAGACTTGAGAGAGAGGGATTCAGAGCGAAAATTACCGGGGCTGGTGGGGGTGGATGCGTCTTCGGCATTTGCAGAGGTAAAGCACCAGCTGGCAGCATAGTTCTCGAAAGCGAAAGGGGGGGTGTCAGATTTGAAGCTGAGGATTCTTAAAATTGGCGGCTCCGTGATCACGGATAAAAGCTCAAAAGCTTTTGAGAAGCTGAGACCCGAGATTATAGATGAGGTGTGCAGAGCGATAGCTGAGAACTGGCAGAACCTCATCTTAGTTCACGGTGCTGGATCCTTCGGGCATCCTCACGTAAAAAAGTTCGGTCTCACGACATTCGGGGCATCAAAAACCCACCTCGCCTGCATGAAGCTGAACCACTACCTCTGCTCCAGACTTCAGGATGCTGGGGTTGCAGTAATGCCCATACATCCCTTCAGCTTCTACCTCCGCAATGACGAGCTGAAATGCAATCTTGAGCTGATTGAAAAAGCTCTCAGTTCGGGATTCCTGCCTGTGCTGCACGGGGACGTTATCCTGGGGAAGGGCATAGAGGTGCTTTCGGGAGACGACATCGTTGTTGATCTTTCAAAACACTTGAAGCCCAGCCAAGTTGGATTTGCAACCGATGTGGATGGGGTGCTTTACAGAGGAGCAGTGGTTGAGAAACTTGACAGGAGGTTGCTCAGTCTAATTGAGTCGGAAGCTGCGGAGATGAGCAAAGCAGGGAGAGAAGAGAGGACGGATGTCACCGGAGGGATGCTGAAAAAGATGCAGAAAATATTCGAGCTAAAGCTAAGGTGCGAGGTTTTTGTTTTCAAAGGGGATTATAGCAACATTAAAAAGTTCTTAGATAGCGAAAAGGTGGGAACGGAGGTGATTCTTTGAGCACATCGAAGAGGAAGATGGATCACATCCGGATATGCCTTGAAGAGGATGTTGAGTCTGAATACACAGGATTTGAGGATATCATGCTGATCCACAAAGCTTTACCTGAGGTGGATTACAGTGACATAGATACCCGGGTGGAATTTTTTGGGAAGAAACTGTCCTTTCCCTTCCTCATTGCGTCGATGACCGGTGGGCATCCAGAAACTAAGCGGATAAACGCAAATCTTGGCGAGGCTGTTGAGGAGATGGGAATCGGGATGGGTGTCGGAAGTCAAAGGGCAGCCATAGAGGACGAGAGCTTGGCTGACAGCTTTACAGTGGTGAGGGAAAAAGCCCCCACAGCCTTCATCTACGCAAACATAGGCATGCCCCAGGTTTTGAAGAGGGGTGTTGAGATCGTTGAAAGAGCTGTGGAGATGATAGACGCTGATGCCGTTGCAATTCACATGAACTACCTTCAGGAAGCAATACAGCCGGAGGGGGATGTGAGGGCGAGTGGTTGCTTCCAGGCAATTGAGGAGGTCTGCAGAGAGATAAAGGTTCCGGTCATTGCAAAGGAAACCGGTGGTGGCGTGTGTAGGGAGGTGGCAGAAAAGCTCAGGGATGCTGGAGTCTCGGCCATCGACGTGGGAGGGAAGGGGGGCACAACTTTCAGCGGGGTTGAGGTTTACAGGGTTGAGGATGAAACTTTGAGAGACGTTGGCATCGACTTCTGGGACTGGGGGTTGCCTACAGCCTTCAGCATTGTGGATTGCAGGGGCTTGCTTCCAATTATAGCAACGGGAGGTGTGAGAAGTGGAATAGATGTGGCTAAGAGCATCGCTTTGGGAGCCGAGCTTGCCAGTGCAGCCCTCCCCTTCCTCCACCCTGCAACTGAGAGCAGCGATGCTGTGAAAAAGGAGCTGGAGTACTTCGAGAGAGGTCTGAAAACGACAATGTTTTTAACGGGATGCAGGACTGTTGATGAGCTGAAAAAGACAGAGGTGTTCGTAACCGGTAAGCTCAAGGCCTGGCTTGAGTTTCGCAAGGGTTGATAGCATGCTGAAGGAGGAGATAGGTAGGCGGGCTGAAATCGTGAACAGGGCAATTGCAGAGCTGCTACCAGAAGCCGAGCCCAGAGGATTGTATCTGGCGGCAAGACATCTGATAAAGGCAGGAGGAAAGAGGCTGAGACCTGTTATAAGCTTGCTGGTTGCTGAAGCTCTTGGAAAAGATTACAGGAAAATTCTGCCCGCTGCTGTTGCTGTTGAAACTGTGCACAACTTCACCCTTGTGCATGATGACATAATGGACAGGGATGAGATGCGCAGGGGAGTGCCAACAGTCCACAAGGTCTATGGGGAGGCGACGGCAATTCTTGCCGGAGATACACTGTTTGCAGAGGCCTTCAAACTTCTAACCCTGTGCGATGTTGAGAGAGAGCGCATAGTTGATGGCGTGAAGATGCTCTCAGATGTATGCATCAAGATCTGCGAGGGGCAGTACATGGACATGAGTTTTGAGGGCAGAGAAGATGTCGGGGTGGACGAGTACCTTGAGATGGTAAAACTGAAGACTGGTGTTTTAATCGCAGCTTCATCCTCCCTTCCCGCTGTACTCTTTGGAGAGAGGGATGTCATCGACCCACTCTGGGACTACGGAATTTTGGGCGGAATAGCCTTTCAGATCCACGACGACCTGCTCGACCTGCATACAGGCACCGGCAAGGACTTCGGAAGTGACCTGCTGAAGGGGAAAAAGACGCTTATAGTGCTGAAGGCCTTTGAGGAAGGGGTTGAGCTTGAGACGTTTGGAAAAGGATCTGCTGAAAAAGAGGAGATTCTGAGGGACATCGAAAAGCTGAGAGAATGTGGAGCAATTGAGTATGCATCAAAGATGGCCATGGAGTACGCGGAGAAGGCAAAGAAAAAGCTGCTTGTCCTGCCTGAAAGTGAGGCGAGAAGCATATTGCTCGAGCTGACCGAGTACCTTGTTACGAGGGAGAAGTGAGCGACAAAAATTTATATGGGTTGAATAGATTAGATTTCAGAAGGTGATAGAATGTACATCCCGGCAAGAAGTTTAGCCAGAAAATCCGTAGTTCTGACGGATGGCACGGTCGTTGGAACCCTCTACAACATAACGGTTGATTTTAAAACGGGGAGCATAGTCAACCTTCTCGTCAAGCCGCAGAACGAGGTTCCGGACTTTAAGAAGGAAGAGGGGCTTTATATAATACCCTTCGAGTGTGTGAGGGCACTAAAGGACTACATAGTTGTTGACAGAAGAAGAATAAGATGAGGGATTACCTCTTTCCACCTCTAATTCTCCCCCTTTTCCTGCTACTCATAATTCTCCCCTTCGTCATGCTACTTTTTGTATTTACAGGTACAGCGGTTTTCAAGCTTGTTTTCGGTGTTGATTCAAACACAGCATTGCTGATATTCCTGATGATAATCTTGGGCAGCATGGTCAACATACCCATCTACGAAAGGGAGGGTGGGGGGTATGTCCGGCAGTACAGCTTTTTTGGATTCATATACACCGTCAGGGAGAGAAGGAAGGTCGTCATCGCTGTAAACCTTGGTGGATGCGTTTTTCCATCAATCCTCGCATTGAAGGCACTCTCAGACCTCCTGCCCTACATCGGATTCTGGCAGTGGTTCTCAGTCTTCCTGTTCACCTCGATAGTCATATACAGCATGGCAAGGCCGGTGCCGGGAGTTGGAATCGTCGTTCCGATGCTGATCCCACCCCTCACAGCTTCACTCTTCAGCTTTCTTGTCTTGGCCATGTCCGGCCAATCGTTGCTGCTTCTACCCAAGCTCTCCTTCTCCACAGGGGTTTTATCAGCCCTGTTTGGGGCGGACATACTTCACCTGAAGGATCTGGATAAAATAGGCTCTGGTGTCGTGAGCATCGGCGGGGCAGGCACCTTCGACGGCATCTTTCTGACAGGGATATTTGCGGTTATATTCTCAATTCTGCTGATCTAATTGCTCAAGAAGATCCCTCACCGCCATTCTCACTGCTTCCTCACTGCTGTATTTCGGCCTCCATCCTAAGGATTTCAGCTTTTCAATGCTCAGAAGCATGACCGGTACATCTCCCTTCCACCCTCTGTCTCCTCCAGTAAATTTGAATGCCGGCTTAACGCCCATCTCCTCACACACGATTTCTGCAATCCTCCTAACCTTAACCTGATCCTCACTTCCTATGTTGAACACGTTCACTTTTTCATCCGCTTTAAGGCCGGCAAACATCGCATCCACGCAGTCGCTGATGTAGATGTAGGACTTGTTCTGCTCTCCATTGCCAAGAATCTCCAGCTCATTTGGATTTTTCCTGAGCTTCATTATGAAGTCGTAGATCACACCGTGGGTACTTCTTTTCCCGATCACGTTGGCAAATCGATAGATCCACGCCTGCATGTCGAAGGTGTGGCAGTAAGACTCGATTAGAGCCTCACATGCAAGCTTTGACGCCCCATAAAGGCTTATTGGATGCGCTGGATAATCTTCAGGTGTTGGTATCACCTCCGCCTCACCGTACACGGTAGATGTGGAGGTGAAAACTATCCTCCCAACCCCAGCTTTCCGCATAGACTCCAGCAGCCTGTACGTTGCGAGAATGTTGTTTACGTATATTTCATCCGGATTCTCTGCTCCAACCCTCACGTCTGGGTTAGCAGCTATGTGCCAGACCTCATCAGCCTTTCTGAGGTAGTTCTCAATCTCATCGCTCGATAAATCAGCCCTTACAACCTCTGCTCCCTCATTGATGTATTCTTCCTTCCCACTTGAAAAATTGTCTATAACAATTATCTCATCCAAATTCACCAGCCTGTCCACCACATGGCTGCCAATAAAGCCTGCTCCACCCGTTACCACGATCATTGGGAAAGATTTTAAAATGAGTTGTTATATACTTTTCCTGCACATGCCAGTGAGGTGATAGTGGTGCTTCCAAATCAAATGGTGAGGTCACTGGTTGGAAAGGTTATAAGGGTTGAAATGAAGGGCGAGGAGAACGAACTCGTAGGAGTGCTGGAGGGTGTTGACGACTACATGAACCTCTACCTGACCAACGCCATGGAGTACAGAGGAGGGGAGAAGGTAAGGAGCCTCGGAGAAATAGTTCTTAGAGGAAACAACGTAGTTCTCATTCAGCCGCAGGAAGAATGACTGAATTTCAGATGACAGACACCAGGGAAGAGATACTCAAGATTCTCGAAGAGAGAGGAGCTGTTCTCCAGAAAGACCTGTGGAAGGAGCTTAACATCGACAGCAGCAAGTGCTCAAGGATTCTGAGAAAACTTGAGAAGGAGGGGTTAATCAGAAGGGTCGAGGTTGTTGTAGATGGGGTCAAAACTTTCAAGATCGTTCCAGCGGGAGCAGAGGAGGAAGAAGAAGAGGAGGAACTTGACCTCAAGGCAATCATGGAAAGAATGGAGGAAGTTGCAGGTCTACCACCCTGCTACGCCTGCACAGAGATTGAATGCGATGCCAAGAGGTGCCTCAAGCTTGAGGTCTGGTTTTTGGGTAGATGCAGAATGCTGGGTTAGTTATTTTAACATGTTTGACGAATTGGATGAAGAATGAGTGATGATATAGCCGAGCTGCTTGGTGGGTTGGAGTTCGAAACGACAAAAGATGTGCCCGTACCTCCGAGACTGGTAGATCAGGTTATCGGCCAGGATCATGCTGTTGAGGCAATAAAGAAGGCAGCTGTGCAGAAAAGGCACGTGATGCTCATCGGCTCACCGGGAACAGGAAAATCGATGCTCGCAAAGGCGATGGCAGAGCTTCTGCCCAAGGAGGAGCTTGAGGACATTCTCGTGTATCCAAACCCTCAAGATCCGAACCAGCCAAAGATAAGGCTTGTTCCTGCTGGCAAAGGCAGAGAGATCGTGGATGCCTACAAGGAAGAGGCGATGAAGAGAGTTCAGATAAGGAACTTCATGATCTTCACCCTCGCTTTCCTTGTTATTGGATACACCATACTGACGAACCAGAACATCATCTGGGGAATAATTGCAGCGGTCCTCATTCTTATGCTCGCCCGCTACTTCATGCCCCGCGAGGACAGGAATGTGCCGAAGCTCCTCGTTGACAACTCTGAGAAAACTACAGCCCCCTTCGAAGATGCCACAGGAGCACATGCGGGAGCGCTGTTTGGTGATGTCAGGCATGATCCCTTCCAGAGCGGTGGGCTGGAAACCCCTGCCCACGAGAGGGTTGAGGCTGGGGCAATCCACAGAGCGCATAAAGGTGTGCTGTACATCGATGAGATCAACACCCTCACAATTGAATCTCAGCAGAAGCTGCTAACGGCCTTGCAGGACAAGAAGTTCCCGATTACGGGGCAGAGTGAGAGAAGCAGTGGGGCGATGGTGAGAACCGAACCTGTCCCATGTGACTTCATCCTCGTTGCTGCAGGAAATCTTGATGCACTGATGGGCATGCACCCCGCTTTGAGGAGCAGAATTGAGGGCTACGGGTATGAGATATACATGAACGACACCATGCCCGACACGGAAGAGAACAGAAGAAAGCTTGTCCGATTCGTCGCACAGGAGGTTGTGAAAGACGGGAAAATCCCCCACTTTGACAAATACGCTGTGGCTGAAATAATAAGAGAAGCGAGAAGGAGGGCTGGCAGAAGAAACCACCTGACCTTGAGGCTGAGAGAGCTTGGTGGGCTTGTTAGAACTGCGGGAGATATAGCGAAGAGCGAGGGTGCTGAGGTTGTAAGGCTGGAGCACGTTTTGAAGGCGAAGAAGATTGCCAAGACAATTGAAGAGCAGCTCGCAGACAGGTACATCGAAAGGAGGAAGGACTACAAGCTGTTCCTCACTGAGGGCTACGAGGTTGGGAGGGTTAACGGGCTTGCAGTTATAGGCGAGTCTGCCGGAATCGTGTTGCCGATAATTGCTGAGGTAACTCCCGCAATGAGCAAGTCTGAAGGGAGGGTTATCGCCACGGGCAGGCTGCAGGAGATTGCGAGGGAAGCTGTGATTAACGTCTCAGCCATAATAAAGAAGTACACCGGAAAGGATATCTCAAATATGGACGTCCACATACAGTTTGTTGGAACATATGAAGGCGTGGAGGGAGATTCTGCAAGTATAAGCGTTGCCACAGCCGTCATATCTGCCATAGAAGGTATCCCAGTGGACCAGTCTGTAGCAATGACTGGCAGCTTGTCTGTCAAAGGCGAGGTGCTGCCAGTTGGCGGAGTAACCCAGAAAATCGAGGCTGCAATTCAGGCCGGGTTGAAGAAGGTGATAATACCTAAGGACAACATCGATGACGTCCTGCTTGATGCCGAGCATGAGGGAAGGATAGAGGTCATACCAGTTTCGAGAATCGACGAGGTTCTTGAACAGGCACTTGTGAGCGGGAAGAAAAAGGAGAAGCTCCTGAACAAGTTCAGAGAGACAGCAGTTGTTGCTTAACTTCTATCAACAACGATGAGCTTCCCAAAACCCTCCTTTATTTCGGCTTTCAGCCCCTGTCCCTCGAACACCTTTTCCAGAAAGACCCTGACGAACCTCTTTATTTTCAGATCGTTGAGTATAAGCGTGTAAACACCATTCCCCTCATCCTTGATCTCATACCAGTTCGCCTTCTCTACGTACCTGAGAATTTTATCGACGTTGTCAAGACCCTTGACCTTGTACTGAAAGGCATGGCTCAATCCGATCTCCTCCATCTGCTTCCAGAACTCGCTGTTGTTAACACCCTCTATCTCGTTGAATATCACCCTCCAGTGCTCGATATCCAGTATCATATGCTGCCTTTTAGACAGATAATCAACCCACGCTTTCAGGGATTCCGAATCCGCCCCGCTTATTGCAATTTCGTAGCCAAGGTCTATGAGGTCTCTGATAATTTCACTCGTACTCTTCCCGCTTTTTCTTTTCAAAACATCGAGTTTTCTCTTTGCATCATCATCTATTGAGATGCTGAGGCGCTCGACCATTGTATTTGTTTTTAAAAATGTTGTTAATTAACTTTTCTGTGTTTAGTCTGAAAGCTTCAACACCAGTCCAGTTTTTCGCGCCCTTCTCATACTGAGTTCTGCAATCACCAGCAGAGCGATAAGATATACCATGGATTCAATAACACCGATCAGCAGGGGACTGGCTAATGGTCCAAAACTCGTCGGATCAAAACCGTAAAAGGATCTGAAGTACTCAAGGAAGTGCGTGATCGGGATTAAAAGTCCAGCTGTTCTGAAGGGTTCCGGCAAAACCGACACGGGATAGTAGATGCCGCAGAATATCATAACTATTGCCGTGAGCGTCCAGGCGAATATCTCCGCCCTTCTTCCAAAAACAAGAATGAGAACGCAGTTCAGAACGCCGATAAGCAATGCGCTGACAAAAAGGCCGATCAGAAAAACTGTCAGAGCGAGCGGATCGAGCTTGATCGTGAAGTTGAAGAGAGAAGAGCTGAGCAGTACAAGCAGTGTGAAGGAAACAAGACCTCTGGCAGAGCCAAAAAGCCATGCACCGAGAACCATCCTGTAAAACGGTACGGGAGTAACCACAACGTACCTCAAACTCATGCTCCACATATCAAAAAGCATCACGTAGGTGACGTCGATCTGTGCAATCTGGATTACGCTCAGCGCAATTACACCGATGAGGATAAAGGAAATCTCTTCGCTTTCGAGAGACAGAAACTCACCCAGAAGACCTATTGTCAGAAGGCTGACAACTGGCCAGAAGAGCATCTCGAATATCGCATAGAACTCGTTCTTTGTCACAGCATAGTTTCTGTAGGCAAAGGCCATGATCTCGCTAACCACTCTTCGCCAGCTCGACAAAGACGTCTTCAAGCGTTATCTCCTCCATTTTTACCGATTCTACCTCAACTCCCCTTCTCCTCAGCTCATAAACTATCTGCACAACTGCTCTCTCTGCATCATCCACGTAGAACACCATCTCTCTGCCGTCGATTTCATACGGATAGCCAAGGCTGCCAATTTCATGAAGCTTGCCCTCAAACCTCACCACTACCTTCTCCCCGCTCCTCACAAACTTTTTCAGGCTGTCTGCAGTACCCTCTGCAACGATCTGCCCCTCCTTAATGAAGGCGATTCTGTCGCACAGCGCTTCAGCTTCACGCATGTTGTGAGTGGTTAAAACTATCGTCGTCCCCTCTGTAAGCTCGGCTATCATCTCCCTTATCCTCCTTGCAACGTCCGGATCCAAATTTGCTGTGGGTTCATCAAGAAATACAAGCTCCGGGCTGTTCACAAAGGCTCTGGCAAGATTGAGCTTTTGCTTGTTACCGGCAGAGAGTTCATCAAACCTCACATTCCTGTACTCTTCAAGCTCAAATTCTGCCAAAAGCCTTTCAACGACTGCCCTATCTCTTATACCATAACACAGTGCGTAGAACCTCAGGCATTCGTAAACCTTCATCCCCCACGGCAGTCTCGTTCCGCTGGATATGTTTATCCTTCTCCTAACTTCCTTCGTGTTTTTGAGGGCATCCATGCCGAGGATCTTAACCTCGCCCCTTGTCGGGATCAGAATTGTGGACAGGATGGATATCAAAGTGGTCTTCCCAGCCCCATTTGGACCGAGGATCCCGAAAAGCTCACCCTCCTCGATTTTGAGGTTCACATCCTTCAGTGCCACAAATCCCCTTTCCATAAAGTTACGATAGATCATCCAGACGTTCCTGCACTCCACAGCATCCACACAACATGTTTCAGATCGGACTATTTGAAATTAATTCCACATACATCCAGTATTAATCGTGCATAAATTGGTGCAAAATTAATACCATCATGATTGATTGAAAGATTTTTATTACAAAATAATAAATAGCGTTAAATACCTGTATTTAACCTTATTATTGGTGATAAAATGGGGGAGACCATACAGAGCCTGCTCCGGGAGGGGAGGATATTTCACCCTCCCAGAGAGCTGGTAGAGAACTCCAACATCAAACAGTTCATGGACAAGCACGGGATAAAGGATGAAGATGAGCTCAGAAAAAAGGCTCTTGAAGATGTGGAGTGGTTCTGGAGTGAAATGGCGAAAGAGGTGGGTATCGAGTGGTTTGAGGAGCCCAAAAAGGTTCTGGAATGGAACCCGCCATATGTGAAGTGGTTCATAGGTGCTAAGTACAACATCGTCCACGATGCGGTCGACAAGCAGGCGAAGCTGAGGGGGGACAAGATAGCCTACATCTGGGAGGGAGAGCCAGGAGACGTCAGAAAGATCACCTACGCAGAGCTTTACAGGGAGGTTAACAAGTTCGCCAACGCCCTGAAGGAGCTGGGTGTCAAAAAGGGAGACCGAGTTTCTATCTGGCTGCCCATGATTCCAGAATTGCCGATAGCCATGCTCGCCTGTGCAAAGATTGGTGCCATCCACTCTGTCGTTTTCTCGGGTTTTAGTGAGAAGGCCTTGCTTGACAGAATTCTCGATGCTGAGGCAAAGGTTCTGATCACTGCCGATGGCTTCTACAGGAGCGGCAAGGTTGTGGAGCTTAAGAACAGGGCGGACACAGTCCTGGATCAGGCCCCCAGCATTGAGCACGTTGTGGTCTATCAGAGGTGCGAGAACAGCACAAACATGAAGGAGGGCAGGGATTTCTGGTGGCACGAGATAACGGAAAAGCAGAGTGATGAATGCGAAACGGAAGTTATGGATGCCAACGACCTGCTCTTCATTCTCTACACCTCCGGAACCACCGGAAAGCCGAAGGGTGTGATGCACGCCCATGGTGGCTACGCTGTCGGAGTTGCATCAACGCTGAAGATGATCTTCGACATCAAGGAGGACGACATATGGTGGTGTTCTGCAGACATCGGCTGGATAACGGGGCACAGCTACATAGTCTATGCACCGCTGATACTTGGAGCCACATCGATAATGTATGAGGGTGCCCCGCTCTATCCACAGCCTGACAGATGGTGGGAGATAATCGAGAAATACAAGGTCACGATCTTTTACACTGCCCCAACGGCAATCAGGATGTTCATGCGGCTTGGCGAGGAGTGGCCTCAAAAGCACGATCTGAGCAGTCTAAGGCTGCTCGGCACTGTGGGTGAGCCGATAAATCCAGAAGCCTGGGTGTGGTACTACAAGTACATAGGGAACGAGAGATGCCAGATAATGGACACGTGGTGGCAGACGGAGACCGGAATGCAGCTTATCTCACCCCTACCCACAACCCCGCTCAAGCCCGGTTCAGCAACAAAACCCTTCCCAGGCATAGAGGCAGATGTTCTCACACCTGAGGGAGAATCGCTTTACAAGAAGAACGTTGGTGGATACCTCGTCCTCAAAAGGCCGTGGCCTGCGATGCTTCGCGGACTGTGGAGGGCAGAGGAGAGATACATAAACACCTACTGGAGCATCTACAAGGATATATACTTCACCGGCGATGCGGCGAGGGTTGATGAGGACGGCTACTTCTGGATACAGGGGAGGCTTGACGACGTCCTGAACGTTTCCGGACACAGAATAGGAAACAGCGAGGTTGAGTCAGCCTTAGTTAGTCATCCGGCAGTCAGCGAGGCTGCTGTTGTTGGCAAGCCGCATGAGGTGAAGGGAGAGGCGATCGTTGCCTTCGTAATTCTGAAGGAGGGATACAAGCCATCTGAAGAGCTCAAAGAGGAGCTCAGAGAGCACGTTGCAAAGGAGATCGGAAAGATAGCGAGGCCGGATGAGATCTACTTCGTCCCGGACTTGCCAAAAACAAGGAGCGGCAAGATCATGAGGAGGGTTTGCAGAGCCTGTCTGCTTGGCCAAGACCCCGGAGACATCTCAACCCTCGCCAACCCAGAGGCCGTTGAGGCTGTGAAGAGCGTACTCAAATAATTTTTTATATAAATTTATAACGAAAAAATATGTATAAAATAAAACATGTTAAAATGGGGTGTTTGGTATGGAGGATGTTAGGGAACCCGAAGTTGTGGATGAAGAGAAGCTGAGAGTGTACAGGGAGTACTGGCAGCGACTGAAAAAAATAACCATAATATGGATGCTGCTGTGGACGATCCCAGCATTCTGGATGCACCTTCCGATAGAGTACACGAGTAAAATCAAGATCCTTGGAGGAATACCGCTCCACTGGTTCAACGCAGGATTTCTGGCGGTTGTCATCGGCATACTGCTGATCTTTGCCTACGCCTATGTGATGGGCAAAATGGATGAGGCCCTGCTTGGGAGGTGAGCTGTATGGGGTTTTTGGAAGGTAAGGGAGCAATTGCTGCTGTGTTCATAGTCTATGCGGTGGTTGTTATAGCAATAGCCCTCACCGGGCAAGTTTTTGCTGCAGCAGCAGTTGCAGTCTTTGGTTCTGTCATCATATACGTTGCAGTTGCATGGATTATGAGGGCAAGGACAACCGAGGCCTTTTACGTGGCTGGCAGAGGTGTTGGGGCAATTCCGATTGGATCATCAATAGCTTCAAACTGGATGAGTGGTGCATCCTTCGTTTCGATGGCTGGAGCTATAGCTCTGCTTGGCTTTGATGGTCTGCCGTACATCATAGGCTGGACTCTCGGGTACTGTATTGCAGCCTTCATGATAGCCCTATTCATCAGAAAATCTGGCACATACACAGTTCCAGAGTTCATAGAGACGAGAGCCGCCAACTGGTCCATAGCGAGGTTGATAGCGGTTCTGATGCTCTTCATAGTGTCCTTCACGTATCTGACAGCACAGCTCGTTGCGACGGGAGTTATAATTGGCAGGTTCCTCGGGATACCAGCAGTTGTCGGAGCTTTTCTTGGCTCAATCTTCGTTGTGATGTTTGCAGGAACCGGAGGTTGGAGGAGCGTTGTGTGGGTTCAGGTCACGCAGTACTGGGTGCTGATAATCTGTTACTGGATTGCCTTCCTGCTTGCAGCATGGGCTGCGGGAATATTCAAGCCCTGGCCACACTTCGGATATGGGGATTTGCTGACACAGCTTGAATCCAGAGAGGCATCATTTGGATTGAAAGCCTTCACCGAGCCCTTTGCAAGGTCCTTTGCAGGTGGAACCGGGTTGATCAACTGGATTCTGGGAGCCATAGTCCTGATGCTTGGAACTGTCGGACTCCCGCATGTGCTGTCACAGTTCTACTTGGTCAGAGATGTTAAGACTGCCAGATATGGTGGTTTTGCCAGCTCCAGGATCATCAGCGATCAGGAATCTGATTCTCGGAAGCTTC
>CBEUCM010000007.1:0-46079 GCA_965541645.1 uncultured Archaeoglobaceae archaeon
GCAGGATTGGGAAGAGTGGGATGAGGAGGTTGCAGAGGCTCTTGCCAAAGACACGAGATTTAGCCCGCAGCCCATTGAGCTGACAGAGGAGCACTGGAAAATAATAAAGTACCTGAGAGACTACTTCATAAAGTACGGTGTTGCACCACCTGTAAGAATGCTCGTAAAGCAGTGCAAGAAGGAGGTAAAGCCAGACTGCAACCTCCAGTACATCTACAAGCTCTTCCCACAGGGCCCTGCAAAGGACGCCTGTAGAATTGCTGGTCTGCCAAAGCCAACTGGCTGTGTCTAACTCTCCTTACAATTTTTTGCCCGTTCGACAAACCTTTTTGCAATGCTCTTATCCGAGAGGAAGTGGACGTGGATGTAGTTCCCCAGAACGTTCTTTACCATTATGCCGTCTCTGCTACCGTCAATTCCAAATCCCCTCTTCACTCTGAAGACGAACTCTGCTTTTCCGGTAAGAATAGCCTTTGAGTAGTGAAACTCATGTCCCACGACAGTCTGACCCCGCTTGGCAATTGGACAGCTTCTCATCGCTCTGTATATCGAATATCCCTGGGCCTGGAACTTTTTGAACATCTTGGTTTTGATGGGCAAAAACCCAACCATCTCGTACTCACAACCTTTGACCTCTATACTTTCCCCGAGATACATCAACCCGCCACACTCGGCATATACCGGCCTTCCTGAATCACAGAAGCTGTAAATTTCCTCCCTAAGGCTGGCATTTTTCTCCAGATCTTCAGCAAAGACTTCTGGAAATCCACCCCCAATGTAGAGCGCATCGATTTCGGGCAGCTTTCTGTCCCTCAGGGAGTTGATATAGATCAACTCAGCGTACCTCGAAAGCTCGTCGAGGTTGTCTTGGTAGTAGAAGGAGAAAACCTCATCCCTAACAACCCCTATCCTAACATTTTTCTCAACCTCATCATCCGCTGCAATGTGCACGTTCAGTTCCGGAGCATTGCTGGCGATATCGATCAAACCATCGACATCCACACATTCCTCCACGAGAGAAGCCAGTTTTTCAACAAGCTCCTCAAAGTCCTCCCTTTCGTAGGCTGTAACAAGTCCGAGGTGTCTGTAGGGCATCTTTATCTCTCTTCTCGGGATCACCCCGTAAACTTTAAGTCCTGCAAGCTTCTCAACAGCTCTCCTGACCTTCCCGGCATGTCTCTCACTTCCAACTCTGTTCAGTATGACACCCCTAAGATCGACGTCCGGATCGAAGACCTTGTAGCCCAAAACGATTGCCGCAGACGTTCTGTTAAGCCTTTCAACATTTGCGACTAATATTACAGGTGCTTTGAGCATCTTGCTTACCTCTGCAACGCTTCCCTTTTCGCTTACTGCATCAGACGAATCGTACAGACCGGTTTTTCCCTCTACTATCGCTATATCTGCCCCCCTGAAGTTCTTAACAAAGGTTTCAAGCAGTGCGCTTTTTGGCAGCATAAAGCTGTCCAGATTTCTGGAGTATCTTCCCGTTGCGAGGTGGTGAAAACCGGGATCGATAAAGTCTGGGCCAACTTTGTAGGGCTGCACCGTGTAACCTCTGTTAACCAAGGCTCTCATAAGGCCGATGGCAATCATCGTTTTGCCGACCTTACTGCTTGTTCCTGCAATCACAAGCCTTGGAATGTCCATCAGCTCAATTTTCAATTTGGTAATTTATGTTTTTACGGAAAAGCTTAAATTTAGCCCAGTGGTTAAAGTTTAGCATGGATGATGAGTTCGAGTACATCCTCATTGAGGAGGATGATGAGGAAGTTTCCGGCGACGATGAGGTCAAGCTGGCTGAGATATACAGGCTCGCATCGAGATTGCTCAAGATACTGGATGAAATCGGAAGTTTTGAACTTAGGGAATCCGCATCGCTCATGCTGATTAAGGAAATTGTCGGCAACGATCGGGTTCTTGTGGGTTTGGCGACCAAGATGCTTCAGGATATGGCTCTCGGATTTGACGATGATGAAAGCTACGTTAGCTGAATTTTGATTTTATCAGCCTGTAGTTTATGAAGAGGGCACTGAAGAATATGTTCATGTGGTAGGTGATCACCCTCCAGATTGCAACCAGAATGCCCAGTATGTTTGTGTTAACGAAGTTTGAGTACAGGTAGGCCATGCTCACTTCCGCTATACCACTGCTCCCCGGGGTGAGCGGGATCAGGGAGACAATGACGATGATAAGCTGGGCGGTGTAGGAGTACAGGAAGAAGGGGTCTGATCCGAGGGACAGGAGAACAAAGGATGGAACCATAAATCCAGCACTCCACAGCGTGAGGGTTAGAAGATAAAGCACGAGAATGTTTTTGAGCGATCCGGAAAGCATGGTAATTGTTGCCTCTCTGAATCTTCGCAATTCCATTGAAAATCTCTCAGAGTACTTTTCGGCCTTTTTCTTGCTGAACCAACTTACGAACTTGTACAGGAGAGCAGAGAACCTGTCGATGCTCTTTTCATTTCGGAATATCCTGAAAAGGACGTAAATGAAGATTAAAAGTAAAATTGTGAAGATTATGGCTATTTTAAAACCAAAACTCGTTGAGAATCCCGTAATTGTAAGAAAAACCGGCAGAGCAGATGCAAAGTACATGGAATCCAGTATTCGCTCAGCGAGCACGATGAAGGTGGATGTGCCGACTTCAACCCCTCTATCAGCGAGCATCTTCACCCTTACAGGCTCTCCACCTGCTGATGAGGGAGTTATCGCAGCAGTGAACATGCTGGCCATCGTGATTTCGAGGGCATGCGGGTAGGGGATTCTGTATCCGAGGTACTTTGTCAGGAGCATCAGTCTGAGTGCCCACAGGAGCCAGAAGGTAACCTGCATCAGAACTGCAACTATCAGGTAAAGCCAGTTCGCCCTCTTCAGAGCACTCCATGTCAGTTCGGTTTCTGTGTATTTGAAAATTGCAATCATAAATACAACGCTGATCACGATGCCGATCACTGCAGCTCTTGTAGATGTCAATCTCTCCCTCCGCTAAGTTGCTGACCCAACACATTGTCTAAGGCACTTATCTCTTACGCTACAAATTTAAATGCTTTCTGTCAACAATTGCTGATGATCTGCATTGCTGGAGGGGGGCTGGCAGGTCTTGCAGTGGCGAGCAAGCTTGATAACTGTGTGGTGTTTGAAGCCGCAAAAAAACTCGGTGGGCTGCTGAGAAGTGAAACGGTTGACGGATACACCTTCGATACTGGTGGGTCCCACATAATCTTCTCAAAAAATGAAAGTGTTCTCAGGAAAATGCTTTGCTTGGCCGGAAGCTACGTTATGCACAGGAGAAGGACCTTCATATTCTACAGAAACAGGTTCATAAAGTACCCCTTTGAGAACGGAATTTCCATGCTCCCGCCAGAGGAGAGGTTTGAAATTCTGAAGGATTTTGTTAACAACCTTCTGAGGGACAAAGAGGAACCTGCAAACCTCCTTGAGTGGTTTTACCACGTTTTCGGAAGGGAAATTACGGAAAGGTACCTCAGGCCGTACAACGAGAAGATATGGAAGCGAGATCTAACGGAGATCTCCCTTGAGTGGGTTGGTGGGAGGGTGCCAAACCCCCCCGTTGATGATATCCTGAAATCTGCTGTTGGAATTGAGACTGAGGGCTATACACATCAGCTTCGGTTTTACTACCCTCTCGAAGGCGGGATAGAGAGTTTGATAATGGGGTTGAGAAGGCTGGCCAAGAACGCTGAACTTAGGCTGGGAGAGAGGGTTGCAAAAATAGAGGTAGAGGATGGCCGTGTTTTTGTTAATGGACGGGAGTTTGAGAAGGTAATTTACACCGCCCCCCTGACTTCACTTCCCGAGATAATGGACTGCAGAGAGGTTGAAGCAGCTATAAAGAAGCTGGAGTACAACTCCCTGACCGTGGTTGGGCTGGGGATTAGAGGGAGAGTCCCGAACTTTCACTGGCTCTACTTCCCCCAGAAGGAGATAATTTTCCACAGAGTTGCCTTTTTAAGCAATTATAGTCCGAAGATGGCCCCGGAAGGTAGATCAACGGTTATAGCTGAAATTTCACGCAAGCCGGGAGAGAAGCTGAAGGACGTTGAGGGTAGAGTGATCGACGACCTTGCAGAAGTAGGGTTTGAGTTCAACGTGGAGGTGTGCAAGAAGTGGGATTGGGAGCATGCGTACGTCGTTTACAACCACGACTACAGGGATGCAGTTGGGAGGATAAGGGAGTACCTGATCGAGAGAAACGTACTCCCCTTCGGAAGGTTTGGGGGATGGGAGTACCTCAACATGGATGCTGTGATGGAGAAGGCTGAGAAAGCAGCGCAGTTTGTGAGAGCATGAGGACTCTTGTAGTCATACTGAACAAGGATAATGCTGATGGACTGAGGAAGTGCTTGCAATCTTTGGCCAGTCAAACTGCAGAGGACTTTGACGTTCTTGTGCTGGATGGGGCCTCGAAAGATGCCTCAGAAGAGGTCGCGAGGGAGTTTAACGTTACATTCAAAGTTCAGGACAGGCTTGGTGGAACAGGCTATGCGAGGGTGGAGGCTTGCAGGTATGCACTTGAAAGGGGCTACGATGCTGTAATCTGGGGCGATTCTGAGAACGTTTACTCTGAGGAGTACGTGGAGAGGATGGTTGAGGGTCTTGAAGATGCAGACGTTGTTGGTGGCGTCCCCATCGTGGAGGGAGGGTTTTTCGCCCACGCCTTTGCCTGGTATCATGCAATCCACGCCTTCATTCCGGCGGTAGCTAAAAAACACATCCCCGGAAACAACAGGGGTGAGAGGGTAAAAATCTTTGAGAGAGCAATGTACCCTGAAAGTCGGAGAGCCGAGGACTACGGCTTTTCCCTCCTGCTCATGAAAAGGGGGGTTAAGCTTGAACAGAGGGTTGTGGATGCCAAGGTCTATGTTTCCCTGCCGGAAAGCATTGGCGACATACATAGATGGCAGATGGCCAGAGCTAAGGGGGCAGCAGAAGCTGCATATGAAGTGGGTGTTTTCCCGTCCGACGCTCTAATATGGCTTCTCGCTCTTTTGCCATTCCCCCTGCTTCTGATTTCACCAATGCTTTCAGCCCTCTTAATGCTGCTGGTTTTTCTGGCATCGCTGGTAATTTTTGTTAAATCGCTCAGCTTCATCAGAAAACCCAAAAGGGCATATTTCTTTGCCCCCTTCATCGGCATCCTGATTTACTCTGCCTATACACTGGTATCTCTGCTCCACTATCTCAGACTGAAAATATTTTAAACTCCCTTGATGGAGTTTATGAAAATGAGGCTGCTAACAATAGGCTCAGGACTCAGAGGGGCTGAGATCGTTGAATTGCTGCACAAAAAGGGCGTCAAGGTGAACAGAGTCCCACTTTTCAAGTGCTTCTGTGCTTTAAATGCTGAGGAACACCTGAGAAGCATTTCAATGTCTAACGACAGGAAGTTCTACATCCACGATGATGTTAGCGGGTTCGTGAATAGAGTAACGGCAATTCACGAGCTGTACGAGGGCAGTCTGATCGTGACATCCCTCGAGGACGATTTTGGCTACATCACAACCCTTGAACTCTGTGAAAAGCTGAGCAGGGTTACCGAAGATGCTGTGATAGTCCTCGCTCTGGTTCCGCAGCTTGACGCTGCGAGCATAGGGGAGATAAAGAAGAGGATAAGAGATTTGAGGGACGCAGCAGATATCCTGCTGCTGTTTGAGGGTGAGGTTGGGGTTGAGAGGAAAATACTGAAGGTCATGAACCTCGTGGCTTTGGCTGGAGAGATAGATCTCAAGAAGAAGGTTGCTGGGGAGGTTGTTGTTGACACTTCGGACGTTTTCAACGCCCTGAGGAGTGACGGCTTCGCTATTGCCGGGGTTGCCGAGAGGAAGATACCCTTTGACATTCGCAACTTCCTCTTCAGAAGGGACAGCGAGCTTAAGGCTGTGAGAACGAGGAGGATGATAGAGCTTACAGAGGAAGCTCTGAAGAATGTCAGTATAAATGGAGACGTTGAGACGTCAAAGTCCGCCCTTCTGCTTTTCGCCGGAAATCCGGAGGAGATGACCATGGAGGGGCTGTTCTCCTCAATAGCGATGATAGAAAACCTGAACAGGGATATTGTTGTCAGATATGGAGACTACCCCATACCGGGTAAGAGAAGAATTTCTGCAGTTCTGATTTTCTCCGGAATAAGGAAGTTCAGGTTTGCCTGAAGAGGGAGAAAAGCTTGAAGAGTGTGCCGTGGTAGATGATTCTCCTCTCAATTCTGCTATGCAGGGTTTTTAAAGCGTAGTCATCCACCTCAAACTCCACGTCCTCGTATCTGACATCCTTCAGTATAAGCCCGTAGGGTGGGGCCGGCTCAACTCTCTCCTTGTACTTTTCGGGATTCAGAAGCTCCCTGAACCACTCGACGCTTCTGTGCTGCTTCCCCACCTCTGTGAGGGCTGTAACTATGCATCTCACCATGTTCCAGGTGAAGGCATTACCCTCTATCTCGAAGATTATGAACTCCCTGTCAGCCCTGACCTCTGCACTGTATATCTCTCTAACACAGCTCTCTCCCTCCCCGAACTTTCTGGTGAAGTTCGAGAAGTCATGCGTGCCAATAAGCTCCTTCACGGCCTTTCGCATGCTTGAGATGTCATAATCTGTGCCGTACATCACGTAAACGTAAACCCTGCTTTTCGCCCTCCTTGGATCAAAGTTCTCCGGAACCTTGGCCCACGCCCATGAGACTATGTCCTCTGGCAGCTCTGAGTTGAGCATTCTCGGAAATATTTTTTCCTCGCTGTCAAAAGCAATAACCTGTCCTAAAGCGTGCACCCCTGCATCTGTTCTGCCGGCACTCTTGACTTTGGAGTCTATGCCCAGCTTATTCAACGCCTTTAGGATTTCACCCTCCACTGTTCTGACGTCGGGCTGGTACTGGCTGCCGTGGAAGTTCTCCCCGAAGTATGCGATCTTGAAGGCGTACCTCATTTACAGTTCTCTCCCTATTACAGTTCTCTCCCTATCAGAGATGAGACGAACTCGTTCAGCGTTGTGAGCTTTTTCTGCAGCATATCTCTGACGTGCTTCTGTCCCTGGTAGAGTCCGACAGCGGTTCCGACGATGAAGAGAAACTCCAGGTCGTCAAGCTGATACTTCTCCTTGATCTCCATGAGGTCTCTCACCCTGCTCTCCGGTAAGCCATCTACTGTTGGTTCCTCCTCCTCTTTCTCAAGAAACTTTTCATCGACGCTCCACTTGTTCTTCAGCTCCTCAAAGGCATCCCAGAGAATAGACTTTCTGGTTTGAACGTCCATGGATGAAATAATGTAAAAATTTTAAAAAACTTTCTGAATGCCGAGAGTGGCGTTGGTTTTGCTTATGCTCTCATCCCTCTCTGCAAGCTCGAACATAGCCCTTATCACATCAACGTTTTCAGGAACAACTATCGCTTCCTGATGGACAGCCTGGGTTACGAAGAGGTCATTGCCGTCAATGCCAATTGACTCTCTCCACACGACGTTCTCGAAGAGGTCGTAACGCATTCTGAGTTCACGTGCAAACTCTATGATCTTTGCGGTCGACGTGAACCCATCTGCTGCGGAGACAAGCATTATCCTCGGTTCCTGTTCGAGAGCATTAACGACATCCTCCACCTTGACATCCTCCTTAAGTTCAATGCAGAGGGAGTGCACGTGCATGAGGGTTGTGGGCAGCTTGAAGGCGGTTGTGACGATATCCACATCGGGCATAACTGTTTTGACATCAGGTCCGTGGTGGGATGGAATTGCAACAGGATCGGGCATAATTCCGTTAACAAGCCCCTTCTTGTCTTCTTTTGGATCAACAACCCTCCTGAGCATCGTGGCCCTAATCCTGCCAATTTTGAAGTTCGTTTTCAGAGTGTAGATCAGCCTTGTTAGCCCAGTGGTGTTGCAGCTGACGACTCTCACATACCTTTTCCCCTTCGCCATATCATAGTTGGCCAGAGCGTTGAAGGAGACCTCAGCAACATCCTTCTTTTCTCCACCCTGAAACACCGCTTTAATCCCGACCTTCTCGTAGTACTTGGCCTTATTTTCTGCTCCAACCTTGTTTGGGCTGCAATCCACAACGATATCGGCCTTCGGAAGCAGATCCTCTATGGTGCCGTGAATCTCAATCCCAGCCCTCTCAAAAAGCTCAACGTTCTCGGGTTTGGCAATATACAGCGGATACTTTTTGGATCCCAGCCTCGCCTCAAAGTCGGGGCGGGTTTTGGTTATTCCAACAACCTCCATGTCATCCTGGAGGCTGATGGCATCCGCCACCCTCTTTCCGATGGTTCCATAACCGTTTATCGCAACCTTAACCTTCATCGTATCCCTCCACAACTATTCTGTGCCCCACAAGGTCCATCTCAATAACTCTCCCCTTAAGCTCCCTGTACTCACCAAGTATGTCCCACATTTTTATTTTTTCGCCATCCACCACTATGCGAACGACATCCTCCATAACCGGCTCATCACTGCCGGTTAAGAACACCTTTGATTCGCACATGCTAATGCATTTTCCCGTGGCTTTATCAGGTTTCCCCTGCCTGGCCAACCAAGTTAGACCATGTTCTCCCCAAACTTAAAAAATGTGTGATGTATAGCATGTGATGTGCTCAGGCTTGCATGGCTTGAGATCAGGAAGGTCAGCAAGAGGTATGGAAGGCTCAGCTTGGTAGCTCTGGCCGTAACTGTTGCCATCTCCGCATGCATTGGGTACTTTGCAATGGTGAGTGGTGTTACGTCAGATCTTGCTCTCTACACATCAAACGTTGAAATCAACTCCAGCACCTTTACTGTCTCTCAGAACCCGGACATTCTCGTTGCTGACAGTACAGTCTTTGTCCACTGGTCAGACAGTAGTCTGGCTGCAGCGGACGAGTTTAGAGCTGTTGTTATGCAGGAGTATCGTGAATACATAGAGAAAGAGTACGGCGACTTGGCCTACCCGCTGATGGTCAGTGTCAAGTACATCAAGGCTGGTGGTAGTTGGGTCAACTTAGAGAATGCAACAAAAAGTGAAGGCATAACAAGTAAAGGTAAAGCTGGTGGTGTTGGTGGTGCTGGTGGTAATGCCAGCAGAACCGAGAGCAGAGAAAGCATGACAGCAAATATCACCGCTACCACTACCACCATCCCTGTGCATACCACACCAGCAACCGTGAACAAAACAGGTTACATCCCTCCCGAATATCTGAAAACTCCCAGCCTCATTGACAGAATGGCCACAGCCTTCATCTTTGTTATACCTGCTTACTTCACCGTGCAGGTTTTCTCGTCATCACTGCTTGAGGACAAAATGCTCAGAAGGCTGGAGGTGCTGCTTTCGGCTGTTGGCAGAAGAAAGGTTCTTGCGGGGAAGATACTGCCCTACTTTGTCCTCTCCACCCTGTTTGCGGTGGCTGTTGCCGTGATCTCTGGCAGTCCCTTGGCCTTTATATTTGCTATGCCAGTCATCCTCTTTCTGTTTGCCGCTCACAGCTTTGTGGTTGTACTGTCAAGAAGCTACAGGGAAGCAACATTTCTGCTGCTCGTTGCGTCGCTCTTGATAACGATCTACGCCTTCATCCCTGCAATATTCTCCACAGCCATCCCTCTCTCCAAGATCTCGCCAGTAACCCTGCTTCTGAGCTACATGGGTGGAGAGTCTATCGATACGGCTGACTACCTACTTTCCTTTGGCCACTACACCGTGATGATAGGCCTTTTGCTCTACATGAGCGCTAAAGGCCTGAACCCGGACGTGATCCACAGCAACTCGATAACCGGCAAAATTACAGCCATGTCGAAGCTCTGCGTTAGGAATGAATTATCCGCATTTGTTTTCGCCTTTCTCTCGATATCCTTCGCCTTCATGGCCGAGCTGTTTGCCCTGCTTGCCCTCTTCATCCTCCCACAGTTCCTCCTCATTCCAGCGCTGCTCGTGAGCGTTGCCGTGGTTGAGGAGCTGATCAAGGGGTCCATAATCCTGTCCAAGCCGGATGAAAGAAGGGCAATTGCCACAGCCCTCGGCTTCTTCGCTGGAGAGAAGTTCCTCATAGTGTTCAACGTCCTTCAGCAGTACAGTATCGCCTTTCTCGGCAAGTACCTTCTATTGCCTTTAGCCCTCCACGTTCTAACGGCTGCGATATTCGTTTTAGCTCTCAGGAGATGGGGGGTTATGCCAGCCTTTTTGACATCAATTGCTGTGCACGGTGCCTATGACTATGCGGTGGTGATGCTCCTTGCTTGAGATCATCAAAAAGGACCTTATCCTCATGCTCCGGGAGAGGACCTTTGCGAGCATAGTGTTTTTGCTCGTTTTTATAGCCAGCATATCCTCCGTCATAACCTTTGGGTTGCTTATGCTGTACAATCCCGAATACACAGGATATGCTGGAAGTGCAAAGATAGCGGTCGTCGGTGAGTGCTTTCTGCATGGTGAGTGCGTTGATGCTGACATGGCCATGGACATGTTCAGGGAGGGAAAGGTGGACGCTGTAGTGTTTGTAACGAAAGTTGGGAACAAAACCTACGTTGACATCCTCGTGCCGGATGATGACATCAAGGCGATTCAGGTGATAACATCTCTGAAAAAGGATCTTGTGAACTACGAAAGAAAGCTGAGGGAGAAAATGGGGATCCCTGTACCGAAACTTGAGTTCTACCTCAATGGTGAGAGGTTTGATCCACCATCAGGAGCCTCCATGATCTTCAAGTTCATATATCTCATTCTAATACCGCTCATGTCTGTAACAACGGCCATAGTTGCCGCTGGTCTCACGATCGACTCAATATGCGAGGAGATTCAAACGAGGGCCATAGAGGTTCTGCTCTCAACGCCAATAACACCCTTTAGGCTTTCAGTTGCAAAGATAGCAACACCCCTTTTGTTCTCGGCAGTTTTAACAGCTCTGTGGCTTTTGCTGCTTAGAATAAACGGTGTGGAGATCCTAAAACCTGCTGAGACCTTCATCCTGTGTGTTGCCATCTCAGCCTTCTGTGTGTCCATTGCATACGTGATGGCAGTGCGGTTTAAGGACAGGGAGAGGGCGCAGCTTTACTTCTCAATATTAGCAGCAGGAAGCCTGCCCTTGCTGGTTACAAAATACTACAGCCCTGCTGTCATGGTCGGCAGAGCAGCAGCCGGGGCGGAGTTTGACGTTACTGCTGGTGCAGTCTTTATTGCAGCATCCTTCTCAATGCTGCTGATTTCACCCCTTGTGCTCAGGATAGAGTCATGAGATCATAATTGATCCTGCCCTTAGGTTGCAGATCTAAACTGCTGCAAAGCACCTTCGTCAATTACCAACTTCTCACACTCAATACCGACCGTTTTCTCCATCAGAGTGTGAAGGTCTCTGTTCCTACTCCTCATTTTCACCTCCGCACAGCACACGGCCTTGCCCCTCACTGTGATCACAATATCCACCTCCGGGGAGAGCATGACTCCTTCCTCTCCCCCGTATTTCTCAGCAAGCAACTCCCTGACAAACGACTCGAAGTACCTTGGTAGTTTGTCTCGATAAGCTTTTCTGAAAGTATTAGCAGCCACGTCAAGCTCAGATATACCGTACTTGGTGTCGAGGTAGTAAAAGAGATCGACTACAGGAGAGCGGATGGAATATACCCATTTTTTCTTCCTGAAAACCTTGACCCTCTTTACCAGTCCCATTTCCATGAGGTTTTTCAGGAAGGGCTTAACATCTCCAGAGGGCTTTCCTAAGTAGCTTGCCACATCTTTTGGGAACACGTTGCCCACGGCGAGAGCCCTGAGTATGCCCTCATACGTTTCGGTCAGGGTTCTGTCCTCCTCGAAGAAGATTTCGCCCACCAGTCCCCTCACACTCGACAGTGCAGATCTAACACAGTCCATGACGTCTCCCTCATAGAACTGCAGAAGCCACGGATCCCTGAGGAACACGACCTCCTCGACAGTCTTGAAAACCTTCAGAATGTCGAGTGGCCTCACCAAATCCAGCTTTACAGGTCTGACAAGTCCGAGAAGAGGGCTTTTGGCAGACAGTACGTCCTTCACAACCCTCATGCTCGATCCAAGGAGCACGAGTTTTGCCCTTCTCTCCTTCGCAAAGTGGAGCATATCCAAAAAGTTGTCGGGTAGCCTCTGGAATTCATCGATGACGACTGTAATCGGCTGCTTGATCAGCTCGTGCACGAGGCTTTTGAAAGTTTCGTATCTGATACTCTCAAATCCGTCGTCTTTTTCTCTTAAAATCGGTCCTCCACGCTCGACGAAGAAATAGTGATCGTAATTCATAAAATGCCTCACCATGAACGTTTTTCCGACTTTTCTTCGACCGTACAGCATTACCCAGCCTTTCTTTTTCACTTCGTGAATCTCGGTTCTCGGAATTATGATTCCCATAATTCTGGTTATGTCTTTTTTTACATTAAAATTTTTGGTGATGTTGAACAACTGATGTTAGCAATACGAGGGGAAATTAGGAAAGTCAGAAAATTAGTAGGGTGTGGCCCAGCTCTCGTCGTCCTTGTACACCTTCTCGTCGATTATCATCTCTCCCTCAACGAGGGGGTTGGGCTGCTTAACAGCTTCGATCCTGTAGAGCGAGGACTTGTACCAGTTGTAGTCAACCTTCGCTTTAAGCTGTCTGACTATCGGCAGCTTATCCTGGAATCTGAAAAAGTTCTTCTCGTCTTCAGGATAAACGCTGAACTTCCTTAGTATGTCGGTTATGATAAACCCCATATCGTGGATCATCTCCTGTATCGTGTACCACTTCTGCCTTGAAGCCTCAAGCGTGGTTATGCCGAAGTATCCTGAGCAGCCCACACCCTTCAGCGTTGAAACACCCCTCGAAAGGAAGAGCTTCAGTCCGGGGATTGTCTCAACCGGATCTGTGACAAAAACGTCGAACTTACCTTTGAGATCATCCGGAAAGGCCTGCTGGACATCGTAAACGAAGGCCTCGACATTGAGGGAGTACTCCTCAGCCATCCTGTTTATGAAGTTGATTAGCCTCTCATCGATGTCAACCACGGCAACTTTCTCGGGCATGCCGGTGAGTGAGGATGCGAGGCTGAAGAGATCATCATCCCCAACCACGAAGATCTTTCCGTAAAGGTCTCCCCTCTCGTAAACAAACTCGACTCTCCTTATGACGCCTTCAATGCTTATGAATCCCTGGTCGTACATTTCAATTGCTTCCGGCCTGTTCTTTGCAATCTGTCTGTACTTTTCGAGTATTTCGGAGAAGTACTTGTTTATCTCCAGTCCCGTGCCATCACAGCAGCTGCACCTTATGCTGCCAACATAGCTCAACTTCTCTGCCAGCTCCTCGCCCTTTTTCGTCAAAGATACCTTTCCATCGCTGATCTCAATCACACCCTGCTCACGCAAGGATGTGAGCAGGCTGAAAAACTCCCGTAGCGAAGCGTCCTGCGAGTCTATCAGCTCATAAACGCTCGTCTTACCGCCTTTAAGTTTCTGCAGTATCTGCCTCTCTATCCTGTCCACACTATCAGCCTCTGTCAAGAACGTAGTGTCTGTATGATTCGGGTTTGAACTTCTCTATGAAGAGCTTGAAGGCTTTCTCTGCCTTTGCAGTATCACCGCAGGTGAAAACGTCGAGATTCACAAGCCCGTATTCGGGCCATGTGTGTATTGAAACGTGACTCTCAGCTATAAGAACGATCCCCGTAACGCCGTGGGGATTAAACTGTTTGTAAACACTGCCTACTTTTGTCAAACCCGCCTGCTCAACCACCTCCTCGACAATGGAGCGCACTACCTCCTCCCTGGCGATCAGCTCCTCCTTCACTCCATACAGTTCGGCAATAATATGCTTGCCGACTATCATCGCCATCACCCTCCATTTTTATCACCTCCTGACGGATATATCCTGATTTGGAGCGTTTTACATCCCCTTTGCCAGATTCTATCAGACTTGGTCTAAATATAACGATCGTACACGGATCTGGCTGAATAGAATTTGAGCTGGCTTGACTTTTAAATTTTTCGATGATTTTGAGCAGTTTTCAAAGGTTAAAAATGAAACAGAAAAAGTTTCATCGGGCTGATTTCGAAAATTTCAGAAAGATTTTAATTAGTTTGCTACAAAACACAGATTCTCTGTCTGTTTTGAGTCAATAGGGAGAAAAATATGTATTTTAAACTCAAATAATTTTAATACGTCCTCGCCAGTGCGGCAAGCTTGCCTGCATTACCACAAACGATGCAACTACCCTCGGCCTCACACTCTACCCAATTTGGGATTTCCTCAAACCAGCCGAGTAAGCTACCACCACACTCCTCCACTGCATGCCCGCAATCCTGGTTCTGGCAGAGGTGGAAAATCGCAACACCCTTTTCTGCAACCTCTTCAAGCTCGTTGATGGATCTGACGAGCTTTACCTTTTCTGCAGCCTTCTCAGCAGCACTTCTGAACATTCTGTCCCGCAGTTCTTCAGCCCACTTCATCAGCAACTCATCGCTGATCTCCTCAATTGGCACCTCAAATTTCCTCTTTTCATCCCTGAAGGATGCAACTGCAACACCCCTCTCCGCATCCCTCGGGCCAATTTCGAATCTGACTGGCACACCCTTCAGTTCCCACTTGTAGTACTTCGCTCCTGGCCTCTCATCTCCATCATCAAGAACAACCCTGAATGACTTCAGCTTCTCAACAAGCTTTCTGCAGGCTTCCATCACCTTCTCTTCTTTGCCCTTGTAGAGTATGGGGATAACGACAACCTGCACGGGTGCAACTTCAAAAGGCAAAATAAGGCCCTGATCATCGCCGTGAATGCTTATCAGTGCAGCTATACATCTTTCCGAAATGCCGTAGCAGGTTTGATGGGCGTAGTAATGCTCCCCGTTGGGCGCTTCGTACTTTATGTCGAAAGTTTTTGCGAAATTGTCGGCAAGATGATGGACTGTACCTATCTGCAAGGTCCTTCCGTCCGGCATTACGGTATCGAAGGCAATCGTGTAGGCTGCTCCGGGGAACTTGTCCCACTCAGGTCGGCGGATGACCATGTAGGGGATGGCGAGAAACTCGTAGAACTCCTTGTAGAAACCAATTGCCTTTTTAACGTGCTCCTCAGCCTCCTCAAAGTTTTTGTGTACTGTGTGGGCTTCTTTGAATGATGTGATTTCCCTCAACCTTATCAGAGGCCTCGTGTGTTTGGTTTCATAGCGGAAGGTGTTTACAATCTGATAAACCTTAAGCGGGAGATCAGCGTGGTTTCTGACCCAGAGTCTGAACATGGGGTACATTGCCGTCTCGCTTGTAGGCCTCAACGCAAGCTTGACATCGAGAGGTGTTAGGCCGCCATGGGTTATCCAGTAAACCTCATCTTCGAACCCCTTTATGTGTTCCCCCTCCTTTCCGAGTTCCGTTTCGGGGATGAGTGCGGGGAAGTAAACCTCGTCATGCTCTCTGTCCATGATCTCCCGGAGCTTCGAGTAAACGAGCTGTCTGATCTTAAAGCCGAAGGGGAACCAGACGTAAAGTCCCTTAACCGGGTACCTGACATCCATGATCTCCGCATTTTGGATGAGTTCGTGGTACCACTCTGAAAAGTTTTCCTTTGAGGGAAGGGTCATCAAGACTGGGAAGGAGATGCAATATTTTTGTTTTTCGATACATTTTTCATCTTTTGGAGTTTAGTAAAACCGATGTTTGAGGTAGAAAAGATAGTAAGTGAAAGCTATAGCACTTTTCGGTTCTGCAGCTAAGGGGAGAGCTGGAAAGTATTCTGATGTAGATCTACTTGTCATCACTCCTGATGATATTTCAAGAAGATTGGCACTTGAATTGGAGAGAGAATTATCTGGGATCGAAATCATGCTGTAACTGCAAGAAGAGCACTCGAACTGATACACCCTGGTGACCCCTTTTTCACTAAAATTTTAATGGAGAGCAGACCTTTGTACGGTCATTTCTACGTAAAGTTTCTGAGAGAGGTGATAAGAAATGTTGGAAAAGGCAAGAATCTGGTTGGAGAGAAGTAAAGCCGATCTAAAGTCCGCTGAAATTTATGCTGATAGCGTTTACCACAGTCAGCAGGCTGTGGAGAAGGCAATTAAGCTTGAGAAATTTCTGAAGGATGAATTCGGGTTATAATAAAAAATTATGAGGTGTCGATCTCAACCGAGTTCTGGAGTTCGTTGTACTTTCTAACGGTGGCAATGTTCCTCATCATGTAAGCAAGGTCGCCCTGCAGTTTCAGCTTGCCCTGCATGATCATCATCGTTGGATCGAGCTTCTTGAACACCATCTCCTTGAAGGCCGCATAACTTCCACTCAGTTTGAATCTTGCATCATCTTTCTCTCCCGGAGCTACAGGTTCAGCAGCTCTCATCTCACCGTGCCAGAAGTCCAGCCAGATGTAAACTGTTGCACCCTTCACATCTTCAGCACTGAGATCAGCAGCTTTGGCTGCAAGCTCCTCATAGTTTAACGAGTCAAGATCCACATCATCATCCAAGGAAAGACCGATCTTCGTCAGGAGATTTTCAAGGGGCGTACCCTTGTACTTCGCCCTCCTATCCTTTGGCAGGGTGTAGATCATTGAAAGAAAACCTTTCAGAACCTTTGGCTTCTGGAAGTCCTTCAGGGCTTCCTCATCCATCTCTATTATGATCAGATAGTCTCCTTCCCAGTTTGCAGCAACCTTCTTGTACTCCTCATCACTGTTCACAGCCTTCTTGACTTCATCCAACCACTCTTTGGACGGAAAAACAACTGCCATGTTAAATGATTCACAGAAAGCGTATTTTAAATTTTTGCAATTTCGTGTCAGGGTAGTTTAAATAATCCACCACCTACGTCCCATGTGGAATTCAACCCCTTTGCCAAGAAGTACCGGAAAGGGATGAAGAGAATAGCTTTAGTCTATCCAAACAGGTATGTTGGCGGTATAGCCAACACAGGTTTGCAGTACATCTATGCCAGAATCAATGAGCTGGATGCGGTTTGTGAACGCTTCTATTCTGACGTCTTTGACGGTTTAAGGAGTGTTGAAACTGCAACTCCTCTGTCTGAGTTCGATATGGCTCTTTTCAGCCTGCAGTACGAGACGGATTACTTCAAAGCCGTGGAGATCTTGAAAAACTTCAAGGGTGTGAAGATCGCTGGCGGCCCGTGCGTCATGGAAAATCCAAAGCCCCTGCTGAGGTACTTTGACGCTTTCTTTATCGGAGAGGTGGAGGGGCATATTGAGGAAATTGTAGAGGCGAGAAGTGTGGAGGACCTGGAAGGTTTGCCGGGCATATACACTGGAAACGAAGGTAAGGTTAGAAGGGTGTATGCAAAGCTGGGGAAGCACATGGAGAGGGAGATAATAGGGGAAGGAGCATATGGAAGATGCTTTCTGCTTGAAATAGGCAGGGGTTGTACAAGAAGATGCAGGTTCTGCATTGTGAGGCAGATATACTTTCCACCCAGGTGGAGGAGGAGGGAGATGCTTCCAGAGGTTGATGAAAGTAAAGTGGCGATAATCGCCCCCTCCCCGTCTGACCATCCGGAGTTCAGAGAAATACTGCAGCACTACATCGATGAGGGGAAGGAAGTTTCCCCGTCAAGTATCAGGGCGGATACACTCGATGAGGAGCTTGTTGAGCTTTTAAAGCTTGCTGGAGTTAAAACTCTTACAATTGCTCCAGAGACGGCATCACCAGATTTACAGGAGATTCTGAACAAGGGTATAGACAGCGAAGACGTCTATCGTGCTGCGGAGCTTGCGAAGGGCAGATTTGACAAAATAAAGCTCTACTACATGGTTGGACTGCCTGGTGAGAGCATGGAGGATGTTATTGAGATAGTCGAGCAGGCAGCACGTGTGAAGAAGTATGTGGGAAGGGTGGAAATTTCCGTCAACCCCTTAGTTCCGAAACCCCATACACCCATGCAGTGGCTGCCCTTCGGTGGGAAGGAGAACGTAAAGGCTGGATTAAGGGAGCTCAGGAAAAAACTGAAGCTCATTGCTGATAGGTGCAGAAAAGCGGGGATTGAGGCAGACGTTTCAGGGCTGAGAGAGTTCATTCTTCAGACCATACTCTCAAGGGGAGATGAAGATGTGGCGGAGATTCTGGAAGGGGCAGGTTACAGAAAGTTTGAGAAACATCTCGAAGCCATCGATGCTGACTCCAAGCTTCCGTGGGACTTCATCGATCACGGATACAGGAAAACTTCGCTCCTGAGGGAGTATGAAAAAATCTTTAATCACTTGGCCGGAGGTTGAACGATGAAGATAGCCATCTCAGGTAAGGGGGGAGTTGGAAAGACAACACTCGCTGCTATGCTCGCCCACCTGTTTGCGAAGGACGGTTATCGAGTTACAGCTATAGACTGTGATGCTGACATCAACCTACCATCAGCTCTTGGTTTGAAGGAGAAACCAAAGCCTCTTTCCGAGCTGCACGAGATAATCGAAAAGAGGGTTGTTGGTCCATTGGGCATGTACAAGCTGAATCCCAAGGTTGATGACGTCTTTGAGGAGTACTCGGTTTACAATGAAGATGGAATAAGGGTTCTCGTACTGGGCACGATTGAGAAAGGTGGAGAGGGTTGTTTTTGCCCTGAAAATGCCTTTTTGAGAGCTATACTGAGACATGCAATTTTCAAGGAGAAGGACGTGCTGATACTGGACATGGAAGCTGGTATAGAGCATCTTGGTAGGGGTACAGCAAGGGGTGTAGATCTTCTTGTTGCTGTGGTTGAGCCAGGGACGAGGGCTGTAGAAACCCTTGAGAGAATTGAAAAGCTGGGAAAGGATCTCGGGATAGAGAGAATAGCTGTGGTCGTGAACAAGTTCATAGAATCTGAAAAGGTCAGAGAGCTTTTGGGCAGGATACACTATCCGATTCTTGGCTTCATACCTTACAGTGACTGCTTTATCAGAGCCGATCTTGAAAACCTCCCGCCCTACAGGGTTTGTGATGTCACACCCTTTGAGGAGATCAAGAAGAAAATTGAGGAGATCGTGGAATGAAGCTTGGTGTGGTAGTTCGTAAGGGGGAGAGACAGGACGACATCAGGATGTTCTCAAAGTTCTTTGAGGTAAAGGTTTACGAACTGCCCAAAGATCTGCCGGAGCTGATCGATGAGCCCGAGAGATACCTGATTCTGCCTGAAGAGTTTGACGTTGACATGGTGGTGTCCTTCGCGTCCCATCCCGATATCAATCTGGAGCTGATAAAGCAGGCTGCTGAAAGAAAGATAGGTCTCGTTATCATCTCTGGCGGTGCGAGAGGGGGAGCGTACAGGCAGCTTAAAGAGGAAGGGGAACGCAGGGGTGTGAAGGTGATATGGGAGGAGATATGCTGTGCGACACCGAAGATAGAGGATGAAAGGTATGCGGAGTTTTTCGAGCATTTCGGTTCTCCAGAAGTTGAGGTGGAGGTTGAAGACGGAAAAATAAAGGATGTTAAGGTCCTGAGGTCTGCCTTCTGCGGAGCTACCTACTACGTGGCGGAGAAAATAAAAGGTGTAAGTGTTGAGGAAGCACCCACCAAAGCTGGCTATTACACCCAGATCTTCCCCTGCCTCGCTCCGAGAGGGTTTGAGGGCGGAATTCATAAAGCTGCGAGGGCGCACAAAAGAGCAGTTGAAAAGGCGCTGGAAAAATCACTCAGCAGCAAGTAGCTCAACTTTTCTGAACAGGGCCCTTTTTACGATCTCAGCAATTACACCAAGTCTGCCCTTTCTGATCTCCTTCAGTATGAAACCGGGACGGAGGTAGAAGCGGAGGTAACAGTACTTCAGCAGTCTTGAGATCTCCTTTGGCGACATGTAGAAATTTTTCATAACGGGTTTTCCGGCAGTGTACTCATCGAAGTTCTCTGTCAAAATCAGTCCCTCCTTTCTGGCCTCCTCGTAGATCTCCGTTCCGGGGTAGGGTGTGAGAATGGAGAACTGGGCGTAATCTGGACCGAGCTTTATTGCAAACTTCAGCGTTCTTCTGATATCCTCTCTGGTTTCAAAGGGTGCACCGATTATGAACGAGCATACTACTTCCATCCCTGCTTTTTTTGTTAACTCCACGGCCTTCTTGACATCTTCAAAGCTGATCCTCTTTCTGTAGTAGTTGTTCAGAATCTCCTCGTTTGCCGATTCAACGCCATAGTATATCACCCTGCATCCAGCTTCCCTCATTTTTTTAAGAAGCTCGTATGAGATTGTATCCACTCTGGAAGAGCAGCTCCACTCAACATCCAGACCCCTTCTTTTTATCTCATTGCAGATCTCGATCACCCTCTTCTTGTTCAGCGTGAAGGTGTCATCACCGAAGGCAATCTGCTTGGCATTAAACTCGTCAACCAGCCACTCCATCTCGTCAACAACGTTTTCAGCACTTCTGGCCCTGAACTTCCTCCCAAAAAAACTGAGAGGAGGAGCAGTACCTGCATGCAAAGGGACATCCACGGGAGGTGATCATCGGGAACTGCTCCAGCCTTTGCCCGAGCAGGGTGTACTTCTCCAGCGGCATCAAATCAAAGGCTGGAAAGGGCAGGGAGTCGAGGTCTTCAATGAACCCTCTCGGCCCATTCTTTACTATCCTGTCCCCTTCTCTGAAAAAGACCCCTCTGATTCCGTCAAGCCCCTCCCCACCATCAACGCTCCTCGCAATCTCAACAATCGTTTCCTCACCCTCACCAATGCACACTGCATCCACAAAACTGTGTTTGAGAGCATCAAAGGGTCTGAAGGTTACGTGAACACCTCCCAGAATCACGAGAGTTCCGATTCTCTCCTTTATTAGCCGTGCGTATCTCAACGCTGCGTTGAAGGTTGCCGTTGTGGAGGTTATCCCGACGATCTGGGAATCTTTGATTTTTTTCAGTATCTTCTCAAAACTCAGTTTTTCCACGAGATCGTCTATAATCTGCACCCTGAAACCGTTTTTGCGTAGTATAGCGGCAAGGTATCCTAAGCCAAGGGGCGGAGTTGCAATTCCAAGCCTTCTAACGACCTCAACGCTGGCATTGGGATTTATTAGGGTGATCATCTTGATTTGTAATAGTCAATATGGTAAAACTTAACTTAATCCTTTCGCCAATGCCTCTATATACTCCATGTACTGACATCAGATAATGATACTGACAAAATCTGCCGACACTGCAAGGGAGATGTTGATTTCGAAAATTCTGAAAGAAAATAAACTCTGCAGATCCCGATTTGGGAACTATCTCTCCGCACCACCGACCATGGTGGTCGTTGAAAAACCTGAGAGCCTCGGACTTGAGTTTGATTACGATGTGTGTGGGGAAAGATACAGTGAGAGGTTTGAGAGGTGCGTGGAAACTGCAGCAGAGAAGCTGATAAGCTCTCCACACTCTCGCCGAGTATCGATACCGATCTGGTACCCAAAGGATCACCTATGCAGAAATCCTGCAGCCATTACGGAAATATCCTTCCTCGTCGTTCAAGGTTCACTGCATTTAACCGCCTATGTTAGATCGCTTGACTGTCTGAACTACTTTAACCACAACTTCGATTTTCTCGTTGATGCCCTTTATGAGCTCTCAGAAAAAACGGGAATTGAAGCTGGAAGTTTGGCAATGCTTGTTGCAGTCCCTCACATCTATGAGAGGGATGCTGAAAGGGCGGAGAGCTACCGGAAAAATTTTGAGGAAAGCTATGGCCATCACAGGCTTGCAACGCATCTTGTCGAGGATTATCTTTCATCGGCCTGGCACTCCGCTCTGGAGGTTATTTACACGAAGGGAAGCAGAAAGAGGACGGAGTGGGGAGACATCTTCGAAGGGCAGGGAGAGAGCTTCTTTGTTCATCGCCTCTTCATTGAAGTAAAAAATCCGGAGGAGAACAGGCTCCACGATAAGGCTCCATTCACGGAAAAGTACGGAATTGAGTACGCCCACGATTACATAATCCACGCTGCCAAGCTGGATTCAGAGGTTAAGGAGAGCATTTTGAAGGAAGGAGAGGAGTACACCTACGCTGAGAGGGCGAGGTACTGTGAGAGGGATGACGTGAAGGTCGATCAGCTTTATACAGCTATAAAAAAGCTCAGGGATGATAGGTGCAGGAGGGATTGCTACGTCGGAATCTCAAGACCCTGGGATCTTGCAAGCGATGATCCACCATGCTTAAGAGGTTACCAGTTCTCAAAGTTTGGGGACAAGCTCTACGGGACTTTTTACATGCGCTCGAATGATGCGTATGGAGCCATGCATGCCAACATGTTCGCCTTCTCCATCCTTACGAGGTACATGGCTGAGATGACCGGATTTGACGGTTACCAGTACAACCACTTTGCACTGGATGCCCACATCTATTCCGAGTTCATCGATGCTGTGAGGGAGATCCTGTTCCCTGAATCCCCGTCGTATTCAGACTTTCTCTGATAGGAAGAGACTTTTTGCGAACTCGAAGGGATAGCATGTGATTATGTCCTTCTCTTCCTTTATTGTGTTCAGCACGTACTGCGTGGATGTTCTCTCCACACCCTCAACTCTTGCTATGGATCCGATTATCCTCTTGAGGTCTTCTCTGTTTACAGCCTTTGAGATTACGATAAAGTCTATGTCCCCAAGTAGGTAGTAAACTGCAAACACTCCAGGTATTTCGGCAAGTTTCTTTCCTATCTCACCCCCAGACTCCCCAGCGTATCTGGTCCTCACGAATGTTATGGCGGTTATGTCCAGTCCAAGGAGGTTGCTGTCCACGTCGAGAACAATGCCCTTTATTACCCCCATCTCTTCCATCTTTTTGAAGTTGTAGTGCACGGTTGATTTTGGAACATTGAGTTCTCGTGCTATCCTTTCCAGGTTCACTTCCTTCATCTCGGATATTTTGTAGAGTATTTCGAGCTGAAGCTCTGTTAGCACAACTTTTCTGGTTCTTGGTTTTTCTTGCATCTCAGTGGGCATGGTTCCACTTCTTTAGGAGTTATAATAAAAATCTTCCTCAGAGTACACCGACAATAAGTTCTCTGGCTATCTTGGCTCCAAGCAGGGAGGTGATGTCTGCAGAGTCGAAGGGAGGTGAGACTTCCACGATATCTGCACCAACAACGTTCAGATCTCCAAGCAACCTTAGAATTTTGAAGAATTCTCTTGGCGCACATCCTCCAGGTTCTGGTGTCCCGGTTCCGGGGGCAAAAGCAGGATCGAAGACATCAATGTCGATGGAGAGGTAAACTCTTCTGTCCGTCAGCTCACCAATGATGTCCTCAACACATTCTATGTCTTCGTAGATTTTTTCTCCGTATTCAAATTCTTCTTTGACTCCGGATCTAATGCCGAACTGGTACAAATTCTCTTTTCCGATGATTTCTGAGACTCTCCTCATAACGGTTGCGTGGGATAACCTGCATCCATCGTAGGTGTCCCTCAGATCTGCATGAGCATCGAAGTGGAGTACTGTTAGTTCGTCAGCAGCCATGGCCTTTATCACTGTATAAGTGATCAGGTGCTCCCCTCCCAGAACAAGCAACTTTTTCCCGTCATCCACCATTTTTCTGATCTCCTCCTCAGCAGTGGATAGTGTTTTTCCAAGATCATACATGGGATCAAAGGGGGAGTAGTTGTTGCCAAAGTCATAGAATTCGACATCTGCAAGGTCTCGCTTGAAGATGGGGCTGTAGGTTTCAAGAGCGTAGGACATCTCTCTTATCTTGTTAGGAGCAAATCTCGTGCCTGGCCGATAGACGGTTGTTGTATCGAGTGGAAAACCGTATATCACGATCTCTGCACTCTCATAACTGTCTTTGGAAAAAATAAATTTTAACTGTGGGACGAGCTCATTCACCATTGTCGTTCCCCACTGGACTTATGATTCCAGCCCAGTTTTTAACCTCCAAAGGCTGACCGTCTATATCGACAAGTGGTCTTGGCGGGTCAATTTTTTGAGTGACAAGTGAAACAACGATGTGTAAGAGCAGTGAAATCAGAAAGGCAGGAACTGATGCGATGTACACCGCATCCCAGATCGCCCAGTCCCAGTAAACCGCTCCCTCCTCGACGATGCCGACGTTCATCTCCGCCGTTGTGGGCAGAAGGTAGAGGGTTAGGACTATCCAAGATATGAATCCTCCCAGAAAGGCAGCCCATGCACCAAGTCTGTTTGACTTCTTCCAATAGTATCCCATGGCATAGGGTGCGAAAAGTCCCACGAGGAGAACTGACCATGCTATTACCATCAGTTTGTAGATCGTTGCGGCATACAATGCAAGTAACAGTGAGACAACTGTAACAATGGGAACAAGTATCCTTGTCACTGTCAACAGCTCCTTTTCCGTTGCATCTGGCCTCAGATACTTGTATCCATTGTACCCGAGAACTGATGATGCAGCTAAGATGGCAGAATCTGAACTCGACATTATCGCTGCAATCAGTCCTGAGACGAAGATCACGACAGCAACTGGTGGGAGGTAGTTAATTGCAAGCCAGGGTAGAACCATTTCCGTTTCTGGAACGGTGAAGTTGGGATTGATTTCGAAGGCCATAATACCGAGCAGTGCAGGAATCATAGCAATTGTCAGGTACATTATCCCGGCGATGTAGCTTGACCATACTGCAACTCTTTCACTTTTTGCGGACAGCACCCTCTGCATCAGATCCTGTGCGGGTATACTGCCCAAGCCTATTGAGATCCACATTGCTATACAGTACAGCCACCCAAGCAGTCCTACGTAGCCATAGAATCCTGCATCTCCCTCCGGTAGAACAGCAAATGTTGGCATTTCTGCCCAGTTTCCGGCATTGTGGATAAAGTAGTCCCATCCACCCACATCGGAAAGCACTATGGGGAACATCACGACAACTCCAAGTATAAGGATGATCATCTGGATAAAATCTGTTAGCGTAACTGACCACATGCCACCCAGGTATGTGTAGATTACCAAGACTCCTGCAGAAATGAGTATGCCTGTAAAGAGGGATACTCCAGCAAAGAGGTGCAGTATTGTTCCAAAACCAACAAGCTGCGCTCCAACCCATCCCATCTCGGCTATTGCCAAAACTATTGAAGACGCAAAGCCCATTCCTGCACCATACTTGAGGTGGAAAAAGTCAGAAAGAGTTAGGTATCTGGCTCTTCTCATCAACCTTGCAAAGAAGAATCCCGTGATGATCAAACATAGGGCTGCACCAAGTGGATCAGCAACAACACCCTGTAAACCAAAGAGATAGGCATTGGCAGCTCCACCCATGGCAGTTCCAGCTCCAAACCACGTGGCAAAGAGTGTTCCTGTAGCCAGCAAAATTCCCAGTCTCCGACCAGCAACGAGATAATCACTGACACCCTTAATTTTTTTCGAAGAATAGACACCAATGGCAACCATTCCAACCATATAGACGATTACTCCAATGAACACCCAGTTCGCGTATGGGTAGGATCCAACCTCAACCAAGTTATCACCTTTTATATGGCTTCTTCAACCTTCAACTTTCCAAGTTTCCCGAAGTAGTCTTTCAGCTCTCTGAAAACACCGTCTGCAACCTCCAGAGTCCTTCTTATGTCCTCCTCAGTATGCTGAACCGAGACAGTCCACTGCTCATCAAATCCAAGTGCCTGTGGGATTATTCCGTTCAGTATCATCTTCAGAGCCCATGCGAACCACGATCCGAAATCAACGTAATCCAGAAAGTCCCTCCAGTTCTCAATTGGTTTTTCTGAGAAGTAGATGGTTCCACTTACACCGGCACTTACGACCTGAGCACTTATCTTTCTGTCTTCGAGTATGTCTCTGTACCCCTTCACAAGTTCGTCACTTAGCTTTTGAGCATACTCGAAAGCCTCCTTTGTGAGTATTTCCTTCATGGTAACAAGTCCGGCTCTCACGGAGAGAGGGTTGGAGTTGAAGGTACCGCCATGTGCGACCCTACCTGGGCCGAGGATCTCCATAACCTCCTCCGACGAGAGGACTGCTGAGAGTGGCAATCCGCCCGCTATTGCCTTACCCGCAGCGAAGATGTCGGGTTTAACACCAAAGTACTCCTGACTTCCACCATAGAACTTTCCACAGGTTTTCACCTCATCAAATATCAGCAGACAGTTGTACTCGTCGCAGAGCTTCCTCAATCCCTGCAGGAAATCCTTTTTGGGTAAGATCACTCCCATGTTCATTGGAATTGTCTCTAAAATTATCCCCGCAATGTCATCCCCATGCTTCCTCATCAGGTCGTCAACGGCCTCAATGTCGTTGAACGGAGCGATGACGACGTTCTGCACTATATTTTCTGGTATTCCTATGCCTGCAGGCACACTCCTTGGATGCTTGGGATGTCCTGCCTTCCACTTTTCAGGTTTGATACCCACCAGCAAATTGTCTGTAGATCCGTGATAACACCCTTCAAACTTTAGAATTTTATTTCTACCAGTGTGCGCCCTCGCCAGCCTTATTGCAAGCTGCGTAGCCTCCTGCCCGGTTGAGGAGAATCTGACCATGTCGAAACCGTATCTCTTTGTCATAATTTCGGAAAGCTCAATCGCCTCTTCTGCCTCGAATCCGAAAATCGTTCCGTTCTGAATCCTGTCCATCAGTGCCTCAACAAGCTTGGGGTGTGAATGACCAGCAGTAAGAACACCGAAAGCCATGTTGAAGTCAATGTACTCATTTCCATCCGCATCCCATATTCTGGAACCTCTCGCTCTTGTCATGTAAATGGGATATGGATCAAAAATCCTCCAGTTGCTGTGCACACCAAGTGGAACAATTTTTGCGGCTTTTTGGTAGATCTCTCCGGATTTTGGAGTCATCTTCGCAAGATCATCCATGTATCTCTCAAGTAGGTCCTCCTCCACTCAGTTCACCTCCAAGTAGTTAATGATAAATATTTAGTTAATGCGTATTTAAAAATTTCGTTTTTTGTATGGTCTTTTTCCAATTTTTAATATGAAATTTCAAAAAATATTCAAAAAATAAATTAATTGATTTCAATACCTAGATCCTTCAAACCCAGCCTTTCCAGTGTTTCAGGTTTGGGAATTCCGTCCTCATCCCATCCTCTAAGTTTGTAGTACTCGTTCAGCATTTTCTCGAAATCATCTGGTTTTATGTATCTCCCCTTTGCAGCCCCACCCTTTATCGGCTCTCTGAACCTTGCCGGAAGGGTATCCTCCTTCCTACCAAATCCCTCCCGCACGTTGAACAGCCTGACAAGGTTGTATATTGCCTCACCGATTTTGAGGTACTCGTCAACAGTTAGATTGAAGCCAACGGCGTTGAGCATTTCAACCGCATCCTCAGCGCTGTACTTCACGAAGTCGCAGGATGTGAGGGACCACAGCACGCTGTTCTCGTTCTGCTCTTTAATCACTATCTCCGCCTTTCCATCGGGAGAGAAGGGGTCCATCTCCCCGAAAGCTTCGTAAGCGATCGGCCAAGCCCTCAGATGGTCTCCACCCCTGTCAGCAGTTGCGTAGGCCAGAGCCATACCTATGGAGCCTCTTGGATCGTATCCGGGTATTTCCAGACCTTTTACGTGCACGGCAAATTCAGCCCCACCAACCTTCTGACTCGCAGCCTTCACACCTTCAGCAAGGATGTCCCCAACATCCTCTCTGAAGGCAATTTTCTTTATAAGGTCCAGCGCACCCTCTGCATCGCCGAACCTCACTCCGAAATCGTAAACCCCTCTTTCCGTGCATTCCATGGCCCAGGCTATCACCTCACCCGTAGATATTGTGTCCATTCCGTAACGATCGCAGAGGTTGTTGAAAGCGACGATCGCTCCCAGATCTCCAACCCCTGTGTTGGATCCCATAAGGGCTATGGTCTCGTACTCTGGCCCCTCCACCTCATATCCGGCAAACACACCTTCCGGAACCTTCACCCATCTGGAGCAGGCTACGCTGCAGAGGTAGCACGCCCTTCTGCCAATCTCTATTTTCCTGACGGCCTCGACGTTCACATCTTCAGCCTTTTCAAAGCTTCCCTCGCTGAAGTTTCTGGTGGGCAAAACTCCCGCCTCATTTGACCAGTCAACTATCACAGGAGTACCGAAGTCCCTGGCCCATGACACCTCCTCGTCTTCCTTCAGTCTCTTCAGGTGGTACTCTCGCAACTCTCTCAACTTTTCAGGCATCTTTTTCAGGGCTGACTGCTTGTCAGCTCTCACAGCAATTGCCTTGAGCATCTTGGAGCCCATTACAGCCCCAGCCCCACCTCTACCTGCCTGTCTGCCCTTATCGTTTGTTATGCATGCGAATTTAACAAGGTTCTCCCCTGCAGGACCTATTGCAGCAACCTTGAATCCCTTGTAGTACTCTTCAACCTCAAAAGCGTCCTTTCCCTCCAGCTTGCTCGCATCCTCTATTGTGACGTCATCCACATCTATCTTGAGTGTAACCCAGTTATCTGCCCTGCCCTCAAAAATTATGCCCCAGTATCCCGTAAACCTCAGCTCGGCTGGAAAGTGCCCACCACTGTAGCTGTCGAGCCAGCCACCGGTAAGTGGTGATTTGGTTATCACGGCGTATCTCGAAGTGCTTGGGATATAACCAGTAATCGGACCGGTCATGAAAATTATCTTGTTTTTCGGAGATAGTGGATCGGTGCCCTTGGGCACTTCCTTGTAAAGGTAGTACGCCCCCAGCCCCTTTGCACCGACGAGTTTCTCCACGAGCTCTTTCGGTATTTTCTCCTCCCTAACATCACCCTCACTCAAGTTGACCCTCAAAATTTTCGCATCGTCAATAAAACTCAAAATATCACCTCCTGCTCACATCCTTAAGAACTTCTCCCAAAATGTCCATCGCCCTATCTGCAACCTCCCTGCTGATCGTAATCGGTGGTAAAAATCTAACGACGTTGTCGTATATTCCAGCCTTCAGAACCAGCAGACCCTTACGCGCACATCCCTGGATAACCTCTGTGCAGGCGTTGCCATCTGGCTCCTTCGTTTTCCTGTCTTTAACGAACTCAAGGGCGATCATCAGCCCTCTTCCCCTCACATCCCCGATAAACTCATACTGCTCCTGAAACTCTGCACAGCGATTCATTATCAGCTTGCCAATTTTCTCAGCATTTTCCAGGTTCTCTTTTACAATTTCTATGGTTTCGAGAGCTGCAGCGCATGCTACGGGATTTCCCCCGTAAGTACCGCCAATCCCCCCAGGATGGACAGAGTTCATGACATCTCTCTTGCCGATAACTGAAGCTAAGGGAAGACCTGATGCGATGGCCTTCCCAAGAGTCATGATGTCTGGAGCAATCCCCGAATGCTCAACGGCAAACATCTTTCCGGTCCTACCGAATCCCGTCTGGATTTCATCGGCAATCATCAGAAAATCGAACTCGTCACACACCATTCTCAGCTCTTTCAGATAATCTTTTGGAGGTACGATGAATCCCCCCTCACCCTGTATAGGCTCCACGATGATTCCTGCAGTCTCTTCAGGCGAAAGTTCGACCTTCAGGAAGTTGCGAATCCATTCCACACACTCAAATCCACATCCAGGGTATTCCAGTTTGAAAGGACACCTGTAGCAGTAGGCGTAGGGCACTCTGTGAATACCCGGGGCAAACGGCCCAAAACCAAACTTGTAGGGTTTAACCTTGCTTGTAAGAGTCATCGCGAGGAGTGTTCTGCCATGGAAAGCGTTGGAGAAGGCAATTATGTTCTGCCTCTTTGTGTAGTACCTTGCAATTTTTATGGCGTTTTCAACGGCCTCAGCTCCAGAGTTTACGAACATTGCCGTATCCAGCTCACCCGGTGTTACCTCTGCAAGCTTCATTGCCAGGTCGATGTATGGTTTGTAGGGAAGGGCCATGAAGCATGTGTGGGTATATTTCTCAAGCTGGGCTTTAATAGCCTCAATAACTCGTTTGTTTCCATGGCCCACGTTCATCACGGCTATACCACCAAAAAAGTCGATGTACGTGTTTCCGTCCACATCGACAATGTACGGCCCCTTCGCGTCCTGTATGAATATCTGATGGGCTGTTGAAACTCCCTGTGGCACATACATGTTTTTGAGCTGGAAAAGTTCCCGTGACTTTGGACCGGGAACCTCTGTAACTATCCTTGGTCCTTCAACATCCAACTTCAATCACCTCCCTTTTCCCATCCCCTCAGTCTGTAATACTCCTCAAGCATTCTCTCAAAATCTTCCTTTTCTACCACCATACTCCTTTTGTAGAGCTTGATGGGTGATTTGAAGAAAATTTCCGGGAGTTTGTCCTCCTTAACACCTTCCCTCTTATTGAAGGCTCTGGTTAAGTTACAGATTCTCTCTCCAACCTTTTTGAGATGCTCAACTGCAACCCTTTTTCCCGTCACTATCCTGTATAGCTCGCCGAGATCCTCCCAGAACATAGGTCCGATGATGGGAAGGCACAGGAATCTGCAGAGAACTAAAGAATCAACAACACAGTACATATCCTCAAGATCCTTAACAAGGGCAGCCTGACCTTCCGGAGAGAGCCTGTCCACGGCCCCAACCAGATTCGGTCTGTAGGCACAGCTCCTCATGTGACATGCTCCTCTTGGCGAGACTGCATAGGCAAGGGCCATCCCGTACAGCCCTCTGGGATCGTAACCTGGGGGTTCGAGACCCTTAACGTGCACGGGTTCAACTGAGGTTCCGAAAATCTTCGAAGCTCTTTTAGTCCCCTCAGCCAGCACGTCACCAATACCCTCCCTCAGGGCTATCTTTCTGACCAGATCCACTGTTGCCTCGCCGTCACCAAACTCCACCCTCTCTTCAACCTCTCCCCTCTCGCTGCAGGCCATGAGGAAGGCTATAGCGTTTCCTGCAGAAATCGTGTCCATGCCATACCGGTCGCACAGTTCTGCGGCTTTGAATATTGCCTTTAAATCTGTATTTTCGCATAGGGATCCGAGAGCGTACAGTGTTTCGTATTCGGGACCCTCGATCTCGATTCCATTGGCACTCACGATCAGCCCGCAGGCAACGGGACACCCAAAGCATGAGGTGTGCTTCTTTACATATTTCATTACAGCTTCAGCGTTTATTTCCTCAAAACCTTCAAAGCTCCCCTTCGACCAGTATCTTGTGGGCAGAACGCCCATTTCGTTTGTTAACGCCATTATGCCTGGTGTACCGTAGTTGGACAGGGACTGCAGCCTTTCCTTGGCCCTTCCAGCAATGGTTTTCCTGAACTCCCTAAGCTCGTTGGGATATGCAATCTCTGGCTCCCCGTCACCATCAACAACTATCGCCTTCAGCATCTTGGAGCCCATTACAGCCCCAGCCCCAGCTCTGCCAAACTGTCTGCCCTTCCTGTGAGATATGCACGCAAACCTGACGAGGTTCTCCCCTGCCTGGCCTATGCTGAGAACTTCTCCCTTCTCGTCTTTTCTCAGAATGTCCTCGGTTTCGAAAGTATCCTTCCCCCAGATGTGCCCGGCATCTTTGATCTCAACCTCACCGTTTCTGACAACGATATACACGGGTTTATCGGATTTTCCGGTTATTAGCAGAAAATCGATCCCTGACCTTCCGAACTCACGGGATATAAAACCTCCACACTGTGATTCACCGTATGCAGACGTCATTGGTGATTTGAAAACGCAGGTCAATCTTGAGGCTCCGGGAAACGTTAGACCATTAACAGGGCCGATTCCGAAAATTATGGTGTTTTCGGGAGATAGAGGGTCTGTACTTGGCTTTAATTTCTCGTACAGAAGCTTTGTTGCAATTCCCTTTCCACCTATGTACTCCTTCATCCAGCTCTCGGGAATGCTGGATATTTTGACATCCTTTTTTGAGAGGTCAACACTCGCCAGCTGCACTTTATTGAATTTTCATTAATAGTATTTAAAATTTTTCAAACTCTACTCCAAAAATATTATCTTTAAATTGGCAATAATCCAAATTATAATGGTATACCATCAATTTTCTCGCTCTTGAAAGCATATTTTACTGGAAAAATCATTTCACATCCCCTCTACCGCCAGCCAGTATTTCCTGCCTGCCCCGTTTGTAGATATCTCATCTCTCAATTGTGTATAGTGCATATTACAATTTAGGAAAATTAGATATTGATAAAACATAATACAAAAATTTCTTTTAAATTTTGTTTAAAATTCATAAACAAAAGAAAAATTTAAATATTTGTTTAACAAAAAATAATTGTTACAGAGGTGGTTTGAATGGAGCGCGTGATGAAGAACTCGTCCTACCTCAACGCCATGTCCACAACGGGAACGAGAACGAGAGTTAGGGATGTGAACCCACAGAGCGGAATGTGCCCGATTTGTGTTAGAGACTGTCCTTTCTTGTGCGAAATTGGACTCTCAGCCTTCAGGGGTAGGGAGGTGCTGTATCCCGATCCTGAATACTTTGGCGACAGCACGGCATCGGCTGTAAAGGATTACGGCCTTGACTGGTCGCACTTTAACATACTCTCAAGACTGATTGGGGCTGAGGGCATTGAGCCGGACCCTGACAAGATGCTGTTTCCAAATGCCAGTGTTGAAAGCAGCATTGGCGGGATTAAGTTGAGACTACCTTTGGCCATGGGTGCATACGGCTCGACAGAGATTGCAAGAAAGTACTGGGATGGACTGGCTGTGGGTGCAGCTCTGGCGGGAGTTATACTGATAGTGGGTGAAAATGTATGTGGCGTCGATCCAGAGTCGAAATTCACGGAGGGTAAAGTTGTCAGATCTCCCGAGATGGAGATGAGGATAAGGCTGTTCAGAGAATTCTGGGATGGAAAGTATGGGGACATTGCAGTTCAGACAAACATCGAGGATCAGAGAATTGGTGTGGATGAGTACGTAATATCGAAACTTGAGGTGAACATTGTTGAGAGAAAGTGGGGACAGGGTGCAAAGGCAATCGGTGGTGAAATTAGAGTAAGATCACTTGAAAGGGCTATAGAGCTTAAGAAGAGAGGTTATCTTGTAATTCCAGATCCTGAAGATCCCTACGTCCAGCAAGCCTTCAAGGACGGCCTTTTCAAGACCTTTGAGAGACACAGCAGGGTTGGATCACCTCTAAAAATGGACGTTGTCGAGGATGTGGAAAGGCTGAGGGAAATGGGGGCGAAGGTCGTCACAATCAAAACTGGTGCGTATCGCCCTGCAGACGTTGCATGGACGATGAAGGTTGCCTCGGAAGCAAAGGTGGACTACATAACCTTTGACGGTGCTGGGGGTGGAACTGGTATGTCACCGGTTCCGATGATGAACGAGATGGGCGTTCCAACAGTTTATCTGGAAGCTATGGTGGTCAGAGCAGCCAGAATGCTGAGGGAGCAGAGCAGGTTTGTCCCCGATATAAGCATGGCAGGTGCTTTTATAAATGAGACACAGATCTTCAAGGCAATTGCGATGAGCAACTTCGGAAATGGTCCGTTCGTGAAAACGATAACCACCGGAAGATCGCCACTCACGGCCGTTATGAAAGCTTCGTACTTCTGCGAGCTTTCGGAGAAAGATAAACTGCCCAAAGAGTTCGCGAGAAAGTTTGGAAGCACACCCGAGGAGTTCTTCATACTGACGGACGAATTGAAAGCTAAATACGGGGACAAAGTGGGGAAAGAGATTCCGTGGACAGCTGTAGGACTTTACACGTACCTTGAGAGGATAAAAGATGGATTGAAACAGCTTCTGGCGGGAGCAAGGAAGTTCAGACTGGATCTCATAGACAGGTCGGATCTTGCAGCCCTCAACCCTCTGGCCTCCGAAGTCACGGGAATCCCAATGATGCACAAGGTTGACAGGGACCTCTTCACAGTCATCATGGGTTCAAATGGAGATGAGAGGGAGGAAATCTACAGATTCATCTAATTTTTTCAGGTTCCCTGAGTTCCCTGTAGTCCACAAAGAACTCGTTGACCCTGATCTCCAGTGGGATGCCGGACTCATGGAAAGGTGCAAGGTAGTTCAGTCCGGCACTCACTATCAGCCTGGCCCTGTTTGCTGCTGGCAGTCCAAAACGCCTGTCGGCAGGGTGGAGCATCTTTATTATACCACCAAATCCCTTGGATTCGGCCAGCTCCAGAACCTTTCTGGCGATGTCCATTGCATACCTGCTGAAGGATCTTATTGCTGTCAGTATCTCCCCTCTTCCAGTTCTGTGCGTCTCAAGCACCGATGTCAGTCCGGCTTTTATGAAGAGCAATCCCGGGCTGAGCGTCGTTCCAACGTAGCTTATAAGTTCCGTTATCCCCTTGGGTTGCAGTTCTTCCACGCTAAGTAGAGCAGCGTACTCAGGATAGGTGTTGATACCGGCATTCCTCAGCACAACGTCGAAAATTGTGTTGGACACGACACCAACGGCAAACTTCCCCTCAGGGATTTCCCTGCCGCCTAAATCCTCGTACTCCTCGGCAATCACAATTCTGTTTGATACGAGGTAGGGAAAGCTGGAAAAATCCCTCAGGATGGAAACAACATCTTCAAACCACTTTTTGTCAATGAAGGCAACGTTTGTTGGGATGCTGCCCGTTAAGGTGTAGAGATCGAAGTTGCTGAAGTAAACGTTGAACTCAATCCTCTCGGAGAACTCCCCCAGCCTGTCGAAGGCACTCTTTCTTTTCAGCTCCTTTGCGCCCTCCTCTGTGAGTTCCGTCTTTCCACCATTTTTCCTCACCAGCCCTCTTTCCTCCAGTTTCTTCAGATGGTATCTCACGGTTCTGGCAGTGATACTTATCCCACGAAGTCTGAGTTCCTCCTCGATTTCCTTGGAACTCAGTGCTCCCGACTCTTCGAGAATGCTGAGTATCTCCTCCTCAACCATCATGCAAAATATTGAAAAAAGGATTAAAATTTTCCGATTTTCACTTAACCTCGTAAAGTCCCAGCTTTCTCTGCGAGTAGGCGACAAGCCTGCTCAGTGGGATGGTCATCATCAGGTAGAAGAGGGCCACACCTAAGAAGGGCGTCCATGCGTTGAAGGTTGTGTTGACTATCTGCCTCCCAACTCTTGTCAGCTCTACTATGGAGATAACTGAGAGCAGAGACGAGTCCTTCAGCAGGGCTATGAACTCGTTGCCCAGGGCAGGAAGTATGTTCCTGAAGGCCTGGGGGAGAATGACGTACCGCATTGCCTGGAAGTAGGTCATTCCGAGGCTCCTTGCAGCCTCCATCTGGCCGAGGGGGATGGATTCGATTCCAGCTCTCACTATCTCTGCTATGTATGCTCCGCTGCAGATGCTGAGGGCTATTATTCCTGCTGGTTCTGGCTGGAGGTTTATGCCTATGGCCGGAAGGCCGAAATAGACAATGAGGATCTGCACGAGCAGTGGTGTGCCCCTGATAACCTCCACGTAGGCTGTGGAAAGGGCGAAGGGAATGATGTTCTTGGAAACTCTTCCCAAGCCAGCAATCGTACCGATTATGAGTCCGAAGAGTATGGACAGCAGTGTGAGCTTCAGTGTAACCATCGCACCGAATGCGAGGTCCGGGAGAATCCTTATGAAGAGGTCTATGTCAAACTGATTGATTGCGGCCATTTTTATCTAAAAAATTGTAAAATTATTCTTCACCAAACCACTTGTTGTAGATCTTGTCGTAGGTTCCGTCTTCCTTAATCTCCTTGAGGACCTCGTTTATCTTTTCAAGCAGCGCTGGATTGTCCTTGTTCACTGCAATTCCATAGTACTCGGGGGCGAACTTGTCCGACTCAACGACGCGGTAGATCGTTGGATTCTCCTTGGCTGCTATGTACGCAACGAAGTTGTCTATTATGGCAGCATCTGCATCCCCCTTCTGCACTGCCATGAGAGCCTCGGGTGTACCCTCGAACCTCTTTATCTCGAACTGGATTCCCTCTTCCACCAGTTTCTGTGCAGCAAAGTCTCCAGTGGTGCCCTGCTGGACAGCAACGACCTTTCCTGCAAGATCTTCGACATCGTTAATGCTCGTATCATCAGCCCTCGTGATTATCACTTGTCTGGCCTCAAAGTAGGGGTCGCTGAAGTCAACTTGCTTTGCCCTCTCTTCGGTTATGGTCATCGCAGAGCAGATAACATCGTACTTGTGTGCCAGCAGTCCTGGAATTATTCCATCCCATGCCGTGTTGACGAACTTGACTTCAAGTCCCATCCTCTTCGCAACCTCCTTCATCAGGTCGATGTCGAACCCGACGTATTCTCCCGTATCCTTGTCCGTGTATTCAAAGGGCGGGTAGGCAATATCGCTCCCCACAGTGAGGTATCCCTCTTCAACGAGTTTAATCTTGGCCTTTTCGGTCTCCTGCTGCTGTGCACATCCGAGAATCACTACCGCCACCAGAATAACCAGCATCGGAATCAATTTTTTCATATCAACACCTCGTTTTTTCCAAGACTTTAAACTTAAAAAATTTTCGAAAAACAGAAACTTAATATACAAAATATTTTCTCCTCCGATGGTGAAGAGGGTTTATGCAGATCTCGGTCTTGCCGTGGTTGCCCTCATCTGGGGATCAACGTTCCCCGTTGTTAAGGTAGCCCTCGACAGCATATCTCCCTTTGCCTTCAACACTGTCCGGTTTTTTATCGCATGTTTGATTTTTCTACCCTTTTTAAAGGGTTGGGACTTCAGAGATGGGTTCAAGATAGGTGTTGTCAGCTTCCTGGGCTACACCTTCCAGACCGTTGGGCTTGAATACACAACAGCGACGAATGCGGGCTTCATAACCTCCACCTACGTTGTTATCGCCCCCATAATTTCCTGGCTGGTTTACAAGGATGTGTTTGACAGGAGAGATGTTTTTTGCGTTCTCCTCGCAATGGTCGGCTTTTACTTTCTTTCAGGCTATTCGGGGTTTAGTTATGGAGATATTTTGATGCTATTCTGCGCCATCTTCTTTGCAGCCGAGATTGCCATGATATCCCACTACTCCAGAAAGACGAATCCCACAATGCTGGCCTTCTGGCAGTCCTTTGCCATCTTCATCCTTTCTGCCCCTCTGGCAGCCTTCACGACAACGAGGTTTGAGATCAACGCAACTGTAGTCGCTGCACTGCTAATCACAGCCTTTTTCGCAACCTTTGTCGCCAAAATGCTTCAGAACTGGCTGCAGAGCTACACCAAGTCGTCCGATGCAGCAGTGATACTGTCCCTTGAAGGTGTCTTTGCCCACCTTTTTGGAGTGCTATTGCTTGCAGAAATTTTAAGTTTGACACAGTATTTTGGAGCGTTTTTAATATTGATTGCTGCAATTGCTGTATCACTCAGAGAATAACTCCAATTTCTAAAAAGGAAGCTGTACAGAGCTTACCGCAAACTTCATATATTTTGAAAATATACATAAAATTGGGTGATAAGGTGGGTGTGCACAGAATAACAAGCGAGGCTGCGAAGTACTATGCAATGAGGGAGCGTGTTGTGGGTGCTGGAGTTTCTCTCCTTGGTGAAGCGAGCATAAACATCGACAAGTTAAGCAAAGAGCAGCTTGAGAAACTTGGTGATCTGGCTGCAAAGCTCCTCCCACACTCCCCTGGTTATGCTGGGAAGATGATGCCGATAGTTGCCAGGCTTTTCTGGAAGCTTGCCGGAGTTGGGGAAAAGGAATTTGGATTTGCAGAGCTGGAAGATCTCGAAAGAGAGATTGAAGAGCTCAGGAAAGAGCTTGGATTTTAATTTTTATTGCCAAACACTAAAAACTTTAAACACTCCATCCAAGTTGCTATATGAAGGCAGTCCTGTCGTACTCAGGTGGGCTCGATACTACAGTGTGCATTCCACTGCTCAAGGAGAAGTACGGGTTTGATGAGGTAATCACGGTCACGGTTGACATCGGTCAGCCGGAGGAAGACATCAGACAGGCAGAGGAAAGGGGGAAGAAGTACGCAGACAGGCACTACACGATAGATGCCCGAAAAGAGTTTGTGGAAACCCTCTTCACTTTAATCAAGGCGAATGGTGATTATGAAGGTTACGTTCTCGGCACGTCTCTTGCCAGACCGATTATAGCTGAGAAGGTCGTTGAGATCGCTAAAAAAGAGGGGGCAGATGCAGTGGCCCATGGCTGCACGGGGAAGGGAAACGACCAGCTCAGGTTTGAGAACGTGTTCAGACAGTATGGATTCAGGGTAATTGCTCCCATTAGAGATCTGAACCTGACAAGGGAGTGGGAGATTGAATACGCCAAGCAGCATGGAATAGATGTGCCAGCAACGAGGGAAAAGCCCTACAGCATCGATGAGAACCTGTGGAGCAGGAGCATTGAGGGTGGCAAACTGGAAGACCCCTCCTACATTCCACCAGAGGACATCTACGAGTGGACAACGAGTCCCGAAAAAGCCCCCAGCGAGCCCGAGATAATCAAGATCGATTTTGAAAGGGGAATTCCTGTGGCAATAAACGATGAGAGGATGGATGGGTTCGAGCTTATAAAAACGCTGAACGACATTGGCGGGAGGCATGGGGTTGGCAGAACCGACATGATTGAGGACAGAGTTCTTGGATTGAAGGCGAGAGAGAACTACGAGCATCCAGCAGCAACGATACTGATCACGGCCCACAGAGACCTTGAAAAGCTCGTACTGAGCAGAAGGGAGCTGAAGTTCAAGAAGTTTGTTGAGGAGGAGTGGGCCGAACTCGTTTATTATGGGCTGGTGAACGATCCCCTCTTCGATGCCCTCAACGCCTTCATCGACAAAACGCAGGAGAGGGTTACAGGGTGGGTCAAGGTGAAGCTGTTCAAGGGCAGTGCAATGGTTGTGGCAAGACACTCTGAGTTTGCCCTCTACTCTGAGGAACTTGTATCCTTCGACACGGAAGCAATAGACCAGCGCTTAGCAGAGGGGTTCGCAGCCTTCCACGGTTTGCAGGGCAGACTTTTCAGGAGGCTGATGCGGTAATCTTATAAAATTTAAAACTACTTTTTTCCATGGACTTTATCATAATCTCCGTTGGTAACGAAATACTCAGCGGGGATATTACGAACACAAATGCTGCTTACATGGCAAAGAAGCTTACAAGGGCCGGACACAGGGTCAAAAAAATAGTAACGATACCCGACGATGTTGATGTGATTGCCGAAGAAGTAAGAAGAGCCGCTGAGGAGGCGGACTTCGTCCTCGTTACAGGGGGCCTTGGGGCTACACATGACGATGTAACAGCAGAGGGGGTGGCAAAGGCCTTTGACAGAGGGCTGGAGGTGAACCAGGAGGTTTATGATTGGCTCAGAAAGTTCACAAGGAATGAGGCTGCTGTGAGGAAGATATCCTCTGTACCTGAAGGCAGCAAGATCGTGTGGAATGACGTTGGTGCAGCCCCCGCCTTCATAATTAAGAACGTCGCCGTAATGCCGGGGGTCCCTGCGGAGATGGAGAACACCTTTGACAAGATAATGGAAAAGTTCGAGAGGGGCAGATACTACGAGGAAACGGTTAGGGTTGAGGGTTTTGAGGTAAAGATTGTGGATGTGCTTAACAGGGTTGTTAGGGAATTTCCAGACGTTCAGATAGGCTCTTATCCGAAGTCTGGATATGTTCTGGTGAAGTTCTCCGGGAGCAGTGAGGAGCGGGTTAATGAAGCTGTGAAGAGATTTAAGGAGCTGTTAAATGCTTAGAGGCAGGATATTTTACAGAGGGCAGTTTGTGGAGGCAGGAATTGAGGTTGAAGATGGCAGGATAGTTCGTATCGGCAAACTCGTTAAAGGCAGGGAAGTAAAGGGCATAGTTCTGCCTGCCGGAATTGACGTGCACGTCCACATGAGGGATTTTGAGGAAAAACACAAGGAGACAATAGAATCTGGGACACTCTCAGCCCTCCATGGTGGGATCTGTCTTGTTTTGGATCAGCCCAACACAAGGCCATTGGTTGACAGTGCTGAAGTTTACTTCAGACGGATGGAGAGGGCAAAGAAGGGAATCTATGTTGATTACACGCTCAACCTTGCACTAACACGGGCAAACTGGGAGAAGCTTGATGTGATCGTTCACAAAATTCAGAAGAAGTACTACTTGCCGGCGGTAGGGGAGGTCTTTCTTCAGCACAGCAGTGAGGAGCTGCAGGTTGACTACGAAATTCTCCGTAAAGTGTGGAAGGGCAAAAGAATTACGCTGCACGCAGAGGATCCTCATTATGTGTCTCCCGGCACTCCCAACTTCAGGTATCGCAGCAGGGAGGCGGAGATAGTTGCCGTGAAAAGGGCCGTTGAAATCTCAGACTTCCATTTCTGCCACATTTCAACGAAAGACGCTGCAGAGTTAATCTCAAAAACTTCTTCAACCTTTGAAGTTACGCCTCATCATCTTTTATTGTCGGAGGATGACTACACGAGGCTTGATGATGCCGTCAACGTCAATCCACCGCTAAGGAAGAGGAGGGAAGCTGAATGGCTCCTCAAAAACTTCCATCTTGCCGACGTTCTCGCTTCGGATCATGCACCACATACAATGGAGGACAAGACAAGCGGTGCTCCGGGATTTCCCGGTGTGGAGACCATGTATCCGATCTTTGTTGCTCTCGCTCTGAAAGGCATTGTAAATTTCAAAACACTTGTTGAGAGGATATCCCTCAATCCTGCAAGAATATTTGGATTCTCAGATTACGGTGGCATTGAGGAGGGCAAGCTGGCAAATTTTGCGGTCTTTGATCCCCAAAACATTGTCAGGATCAGGGTGGAAGCTCTGCACTCAAAGTGTGGATGGACACCCTATGAGGGTTTTGAGGCTGTTTTCCCCTACGAGGTGTACATCAGGGGTGAAGAGGTCCTGAAAACTGAGGAAAAGGCTGGTAGGGTTCTTGAAGTTGGTTGACCACATTTCTAATTGCAAAAATGTAGGAAAAGCTTATTAAGTAGATGAGTATTGTTGTAATAATGAGTTTGAGAATTATGGTCGTGGATGATGATGACAGCATCCGGGAGATCATCAAGGTGATGCTGAAGGATTATGAGGTCATAGAAGCCGCAAATGGGCTGGATGCTATCAAGCTCTATGCACAGATGAAGCCCGATATAGTGCTGATGGACGTGTCCATGCCAATTCTGGATGGTGTTGAGGCGACGAGGGAGATAGTCAAGATGGACCCAAATGCGGTTGTCATCGGCCTTACAGCCTTTGCGAGGAGCAAGGGGAAAGATATGATTGAAGCTGGAGCTAAAGAAGTGGTTGAAAAGCCCTTCACGAGGAGAATGCTGAAGGGCATCATCGAGAAGTACTTTGCAAAGATATCCTAAGCTTTATCAGCCGTTCTTTCTCATTGGAGATGTGATCTGGGAGCCAGCTTTGCTGCTGATAGCCGTTCTTCTTGACATCGTTGTTGGTGAGCCACCCCTACTGCTGCATCCCGTTTACTGGATGGGCAGGATCGTGACAGTTCTTGAACGGGTAAGGTTCAGCAGTGCCGTTCTGGAGTTTGTGTACGGGGCTTTGGTTACAGTTGCCGTTGCAGCCTTTGCCCTGCTTCTCTCCTTCCTCCCCCTCTCGTGGTTCACTGCTTTGTGGCATTGCTACCTCCTCTTCTCGTCAATCTCGGTTAAAAGCATGGTCGAGCATGCTGAGAGGTGCATCAGAGATGGGATTGATAGAGAAGCTGTGCAAATGATCGTCAGCAGAGACACCTCAAAGCTTTCAGACGAGCAGCTTTGCTCGGCGGTAATTGAGTCTGTGGCTGAGAACTACGTTGATGGTCTCGTTTCTCCTCTCTTCTACTTTTCCCTGCTCGGCCTGCCGGGAGTGATGTTTTACAAGGCTGTGAACACCTGTGATGCCATGATGGGGTACAGAACTGGGAGGTACGAGTACTTTGGCAAGTTTGCTGCAAGACTCGATGATGTCCTCAACTACATCCCTTCAAGACTTTCTCTGCTCTTCTTTGAGATTCTGAAAAGGGGGAGTGCTGGCTACGGTTTGAGGAAAAAGGTAAAGCTGAATGGCTGCACGATTGCTGCGATGTCCCATCTTCTCGGGGTAAAGCTTGAAAAGCCCGGCAAGTACTCACTTCCAGGAAGAAATGCGGATGTTGGAGCTGTTGAAGAGTCAATCAGAGCTTTCAAACTCTTGAGCCTGATGGCAGTTGCAACCTTCGCAACCATCACGGCATTCAGGATAATCTTATTAGCTCACCTCCAGTTCTGAGAGCAATGAAATGCACCACCTGTGACGGGCAGGGTTATGTGGAGATCGAAAAAACTTGTGAGATTTGCGGTGGCAGCGGGAAGGCAAAGAGCTTCGATCCCAAGATAACGGCTGAACTGTCAGAAGAGCAGATGAAGATGTTCATGAATGGAATTTGTGGTGTTTGCAGAGGAACGGGGAAGATCAAGATCATGCAGGTTTGCAGGGATTGCAATGGCACTGGCAAGGCGGGGAAGTGCAAGATCTGTGGTGCGAAGGTGATAGGGAATCACGATCTGTGTTCGTCATGCAGAAGGAAGCCCCACGCCTACAGGCTGAGCAACAGCTGCGGTCTTGAGGAGGTGAGGCTGAACAGAATTTACGTCGGGAAGGTTTCTGCCGTCACAGACATAGGCGTGTTTGTCAACTTGAACAAGAGGCTGAGGGGGTTGATACACAGAAAAAATTTGGGTGGGATGAAGTTTGGTGAAAACGAGGAGGTTCTGGTGCAGGTGAGCAACATAACCCTCAGCGGAGAGATAGACCTCAAGCCGGTTAAGATGGACGGATATGCGGTGGTTGACATCTCAAAGGAGGTTGGGAGGGTTGAGATCTCCGACCTTGAAAACCATGTTGGCAGGATGGTCGAAGTAAGGGGAATGGTGACACACATAAAGCAGACCGCTGGCCCAACAATTTTCACGCTGCTGGATGGCAGGGCGAGCGTCAACGCTGCAGCCTTTGAGGGAGGGGAAAGGGCCTATCCGGAGGTAAAGGTTGACGACGTCGTCAGAGTGGTAGGTGTTGTTAAGCGGCGTGAAACGAAGCTTCAGATTGAGATACTTGAGATGGAAAGGTTGCTGGGCGAAGAAGCGTATGAAATTCGTAAGAGAATTCAGGAGGAGATCGAGAGGGCATGTGAGCCCGAGTTCAAGGGTTTCCTGATTGAGAGCGAAGTTCTGGAACGGCTGAAGGAAGACATGATGAACGTTGCAAAGGAGCTGAAGAAGGCAATATACGAATCAAGGCCGGTGATAATTCGCCATCACTGGGATGCTGATGGCACATGCGGTGGTGTGGCAATCGAGAAGGCCCTAATCGACCTTGTTGAGAGAGTACATTCCGATCAGGAGGCAAAGTATTACCTTGTCAAGAGAAAGGTTTCACGAGCACCCTTCTATGAGCTTGAGGATGTGGTTAGAGATCTTGATGAAAGCCTTGAGGACATGGAAAGGCACGGAGACAGGATCCCGCTTGTCGTGCTGGTTGACAACGGCTCAGGACTTGAGGATGTACCGGCAGTAAGGCAGTTTCTGCTCTTCGGTGCTGATGTAATAACCATAGATCACCATTTCCCGGATGAGGAGGTTGACAGGTACCTCCTCTATCATGTGAACCCTTACAAGGTTGGGGGAGATAGCAACTACACCTCCGGAATTCTGTGTGTGGAGATAGCGAGAATGATATCGGATCTGGACATGAAGCACCTTGCAGCGATCTCTGTTGTTGGTGACAGGGCAGAGGGAGAGGTGGAGAAGTACATTGAGCTTTGCGGGAAGAGCAGAGAAGAACTGGCAGACATTGCCCTCGCTGTGGAGTATGAGGGCTTCTACCTTAGGTTCAGATCTGCCAGTCAGATAATCCACGAGATACTCGGTTTTGGAAGGCAGGACAGGCACAAGAGGTTTGTGGAGATGCTCTCTGCCTACGCAAAGGAGGCGATTGAGGAGCAGGTGAAGACGGCGATGGAGGGTGTTAAAGTCCAGATGCTGCCGAATGGAATAGCCTTGGCAGCTCTCGATGTTGAAAACTACGCCAAGAAGTTCACCTTCCCACCACCTGGAAAGCTCACGGGTGAGGTTCACGACAGGCTGAAGCAGAAGTACGAGAGGATAGTTACGATTGGCTACGGCCCTGACTTTGCCGTTATAAGGAGCGAGGGTGTAGAGCTGGACATTCCGAGGATCGTGCAGGAGCTTAGAGAGGAGATCGTTGCTGGCGTCGATGGTGGGGGGCATTTAGTTGTGGGATCGATAAAGTTCATACAAGCGAAGAGAAAGGAGGTTCTTGCGAGGCTCGCTGCAAAAATTGGAAGTTTGAGGTAGTTACAGTATTTTCTGCACTTCTTTCACAATATCCAGCAGCGTTTCAGCAACAGAGGCTCCAGCATCTCTCAGAGCGGCGATTTTAGCATCAGCCGTACCCGTTGATCCCTCAATTATCGCCCCAGCATGCCCCATTCTTTTGCCCGGTGGTGCGGTTCTGCCAGCTATAAAGGCAACAACGGGCTTTGACATCTTTTCGATGAATTTTGCAGCCTCTTCCTCTGCTGTACCTCCGATTTCACCGATTAAAAGTACCGCATCCGTTTCATCGTCCTCTTCGAACATCTTCAGAACGTCAACAAAGCTCAATCCGGGCATCGGATCTCCGCCTATTCCAACAACCGTTGACTGCCCGATACCGGCTTTTGTGAGGTTCTCACACACCTGATAAGTTAGAGTACCGCTCCTCGATACAACTCCCAGCTTTCCGGGAGAGAAGCTGCTGTCAGGCAGCAATCCAACCTTTGATTTCCCGGGACTTATCACGCCCGGACAGTTAGGGCCGAGAAGCAGTGATTTTACCTCTCTGAGCCTTCTGTGGATTCGCATTTCATCGTAGAGGGGTATCCCCTCTGTAACGCAAACAACAAGGTCCAATCCAGCATCGAAGGCCTCAAATATTGCATCGGTGGCAAAGCTGGCCGGAACGTATATGATGGAGGTGTTCGCCCCCGTCTTCCTGACAGCGTCCTCAACCGTGTTGAACACTGGTACTCCATGAACTTCCATCCCGGCTTTTCCGGGAGTAACACCTGCTACAACCTTTGTGCCGTATTCGAGCATCCTCTTGGTCTGAAAACTGCCCTGAAATCCAGTTATGCCCTGAACAACAACCTTCGTATTTTCATCAACGAGAATTGCCACACAAATCACCCCACCAGCTCAACAGCCTTTTTCGCTCCCTCCTCAATCGAGCTCACGAAGTGCATCTCAGCACCGGATTTCTCGGCATACTCCTTCAGTATCTCTCTTCCGAGTTCCTCGTTTGTGCCGACAAGCTTGATCACCAGCGGTACTCTCCTTTCACTCTCTTTGAGAGCCTTTACGATCCCTTCTGCGACCTTCTCGCACCTCGTTATCTCCGCATAGATGTTTATGAACACCGTCTTCACAGCGGGGTCCTTCAGCACGTGCAAAAGGCAGTTCTTCATCTTCTCTGGATCTGCCAAGCCCCCACCCGTGTCCAGAAAGTTTGCTGGCATACCACCCATGAGCTGGATTATGTCCATTGTGGCCATCGCCAATCCAGCGCCGTTGGCTATAACACCTATGCTCCCACCAAGCCTGACGTAGTTCAACCCCTTCATCCTTGCCTCCCTTTCAAGCGGGTCCACCTCTGTTGCCTCCCTCATCTCCACAAGCTCTGGATGTCTGAAAAGGGCGTTGTCATCGACGTTAAGTCTGGCATCTGCAGCATACAACCCATCAGGTGTGAGAACGAGCGGGTTGATCTCTGTAAGCTCGGCCTCGTACCTGAAGGCTATGTCCGCCAGAGTTTTCAGTATTCTGAACATCTGTTTGAACTCATCCCCCTCAAATCCTGCTTTAAACAGCGCCTTCCTCAGCTCGTAGTCCTGAAGCCCCCAAAGGGGATCGAAGTAAACCCTGTGGATGCTTTCAGGATGCTTTGCTGCAATCTCCTCAATGTCCATGCCCCCCATTCTGCTGAATATGAGAGCCGGAAGCCTACGCGATCTATCGACAACGTACCCGGCGTAGTACTCCTTTTTTATATCAAGCTGCTCCTCCACGAGGACCTTCTCAACCTTGTGACCCTTGATGCTGCTTCCGAGAAGCTGAGATGCTATTTCTCTGGCCTCCTCCGCACTTTCGGCCTTTTTAACTCCTCCTGCCTTCCCTCTTCCACCCACGAGAACCTGAGCCTTAACCACAACCTTGCCCCCAAGCTCCCTGGCAACCTTCTCAGCCTCTTCAGGCGTCTGGGCGACCTTGGATCTTGGAACCTTTATTCCATGCTTTGCAAAAACCTGCTTAGCCTGGTATTCATGCAGTCTCATACTGCATCACTTCACAATCAACTCCCTCCTGAACGCCTGCACCCCAGTTATCGCCCTTCCAAGAATCA
>CBEUCM010000008.1:0-45620 GCA_965541645.1 uncultured Archaeoglobaceae archaeon
GAAGGTGTATGCAGGATGGAGGGTGGACGAGTTTACTTTGGACTTCAAGGGGTGCAGGAACGTCACTGGGACTTCGAAGATAAGTATCGTGTACCAGCAGTCAGAATAACAAAGCGTAACCAAAAATTTAACTTCCGAGCCTTGCAACACTTTTCATGAAAAGAATCATCCTGATACTGGCCTTCCTGCTTGTTGTCCAGCCAGTTTATGCTCAGTTTGAGAATGCACATGAGGCTACAATCAAGGCTGTTGCCGTCACAAGCGGGCCAAATCCCGAGGGTGTTGTGATAAACGTTACAGTGATAGTAACTCCTGGAGACGGGAGGGTTTTCGTCTCAACCACACCTTACACCGAAATTGACATGCAGGGGAGTGCTCAGCTCGCAGCTCTAACAGCATGCGACCTTCTCGGGATGGACTTCACAAAGCACGACTTCTTCTACGTTATAGAGGCTCAGGCACCAATCGTTGGTGGCCCCTCTGCGGGAGGAGTTATGACAGTTGCAACAATAGCAGCACTGAAGAATCTCACAATACGCAGCGATGTTTTCATGACCGGAATGATCTATCCAGATGGCTTTATTGGCCCTGTCGGTGGGCTGAAGTACAAGCTGGAGGCAGCAGCTTCTCATGGCGGTAAGATCTTCCTGATACCCAAGGGACAGAGGATCACCTACGTTGAGGAGCAAAAGGTCAGGAGAGTCGGAATTCTCAACATAATCTCGACCGAATACAGGAAGATAGACCTTGTGGAGTATGGCAAGTCATTGGGAGTTGACGTTTATGAAGTGGAAACTCTGAACGATGCCCTGAAGTTCTTCACGGGCTACGAGATTGTTAAGCCGCACGGCAGCTTCAGCATGAAAACTTACTCTGGAATCCTCAAGCAGCTTGCCGAGAAGATGAGGGAGTCCTTGGATCCCCTGAAGAGCAAGGTTAGCAATGATAAGGCTGAGAAACTCATAGAGGAGGCTGAAAACTACTACAAGGAGGGGATGTACTATACCGCCACGAGCCTGTACTTCCAGGCGAAGATTCTGCTGAGGTACGAGCTATACAGAAAAACGATCGTGACAGCACAGCAGTTTGATAGTGAGGTTGCGGAGATTGAGAATGAGATCAGCTCGATGAAGGACTACCTTTCCAAGGAGAAGGTCGGCATCAACTCTCTGCAGGTTATAGCTGCTGCACAGGAAAGAATTGCTGAAGCCGAGAGTCTGCTGGAGAAGGCGAAAACTGCAGAAAGCGAGGAGGAAGCCTTCCAGTATTTGGCCTATGCGAAGGAGAGGGTTGAAAGTGCAAAGGTATGGCTCTCGATAATACCCGATCTGCAGAACGACTACGAGGTTAACCTTGAGGATCTAAAGAAGAGGGCGGAATTCTATATAACCCAGGCCGGCTCGACTTTGGTGTATGCATCATCGCTGAATGGAGACAGCAGGCTGCTGAACAGCGCAATGGAGAACCTTGAAATCTCGAAGAGGTTACTTTCCGATGGTCTGTATGCAGGGGCAGCCGTGATGGCGATTGACTCCATAACAGACTCCAGCCTTTCGATAGAGGTAAAGTATGGGGGAGACATCAACAGCAAAATTGATGGTGCTAAGAGTGCAGCGAGCACGGCAATAGCTGAGGCGGAGCAGGTCGTGTTTCCCGTACTTCCTGCTGCGTACTATGAATTTGCCGAAACCATGGATGACAGCTATGCGAAGCTGATGTATTACAAGCTCTCGGAAAGGCTTGCGAAGCTGCTCACAGTGATGGCAAAAGCTGGAGGGGAGAGGGAGCTTAAGCACGCTTCCTACATCCCGACTGTAAGCCACCAGCCAGCATCGAAGGTTGAGAGGATCGTGGAGAGCATACCGGGCTTTGACGCGGTCTATGCTGTTCTTGCAGTTGCTTTTGTCGTTGGTGTTAGCAGGCTGAGGACGAAAGCAAGGCCAAGATAGCGAAGCACAGAATACCGGACGAGAGCGTGGCCAGGAAGTTCACAGCAGAGTTCGTTAAGTATCCTTTTTCTTCCAGTGTCGCGCCAAGCACGCTGTCTATGTGCACACCAAGGAAAGCTGTTACGGCGGCAATTACTGCCACATTCAGGTCAACTATCTGCAACGCCAGGGCCAGGGCTGCGGTAATGGCCACCCCAGCCAAGCACGCGATCTCACCCTTTACCGAAACACCACCGCTAATTCCCGGTTTAACCCTCCTGAAGTTCGTGATCAGGTACACCCTGTCGGAAGCCTTTCCAACTTCGCTTGCCATCGTATCTGCTAAGGCCGTTGCAACAGCGGCAACAAAGGCTGCAGCAAAGATCTTGTTTGATGTCGCGCCATACTGTATGGCGAAAAACAGCGGTGCAAGGCTATTCCCAAAGACGTTCGCATAACCCCTTGCACCACCGGCTTGTTCAGCTATTCCCCTTTCGAGCTTTACGCTGTACTTGTACTTGGTGATTGCAGAGCCGAGGGCATAGAAGAGAAGCAGTAGGGCAAAAAACCGGAAGTTCGTGAACAAAATCAGGGTTGTGCCGACAAGAGTTGCGCTCATCAGCCCGGACTCATCGGCAACTCCAGCACGAAGAGCGAAAAAGCTGATGATGAGAGACACAAAGAAGGCCAAAGCGAGGTCTGTGAGGGAGGCGGAGGGTATGTAGAGCTTGAAGATCGTGAATACTGTTGAGAGGGTGATAAGCAAAGTCAGTCTCCTGTCAGCGTCGGTATCAACACTCTCAACCAAGCTGGCGGAGAGAGAGCCTGCAAGAGATATGAAAAAAACGTGCGAAACATCAAGGGGCGCTGGGGTTAGAAGATAAAAGGCTGTGAAGTAGAAAAGGGATCCTGCGGTGTAGAAGACGAGGTTCCATACCGCATTTTTTCTTACCTCGTGAATGAAAAGTAGGAAGATGGGCGCATAGACAACGTCCTTGGGGAGGGCGAAGCATGCCAGAAAGGCGAGAAAGGTGGAAAAGGCAAGGGAGTTGAAGTAGGATTCTCTCTCACTCGGATCTCTTATTTTGATCCTGTAACCTCTTGCAGCATAAACAACGGTCAATGCCGCAAAGATGGCAAAGACTATCCATGGATCCAGTCTGATGGCCAAGAGTGCGAGAGTTGAGAGCAGCATTGAATGCATCGGGAAAAGTTAAGTATTACTGGCATTTAAATGTTGATGAAATGCTGTTAAAGATCTATGAGAAAACGCTGGAAGGGAGGATAAAGAAGGTGCCGAGGCACATCGTTGTGGTTTGCGGTGAGCTGGAAGAGGGGTTTCTGAAATTTGCGGAGTGGTGCAGGAAGTTCGGTGTTGAGGAAATCACACTCTGCACGCATGGAGAAGTGGACACAAATTTTCTGAGGGGATTCGAAGTCAGGAGGGTCAACAAGGAGGCTGTTGAAGTCATTGAGGGGCAAAAGCCACGAATAAACATCGTGGCAGGATACACTGGGCATGATGAGATAGTTAATGCCGTCAGGAAGCTTGCAGAGAAAGTCAGAAATGGAGAACTGTCTCCTGAAGACGTGGATGAGAGAACAATCGATTCCCTTCTTGCCGTAAAATCTCAGCCGGATATGATCATAAAGGCCGGAAATCAAATTCCGGAGTTTCTGATCTGGCAGGGGATTTACAGTGAGCTTTACTTTGCCGATATCGATTGGAAAAATTTAAGGTATGTTGATTTTCTGCGTATTTTGCGGGAATATCAGAGGAGGGAGAGAAGGTATGGTAGATGACCTTAAAACCATCAGAATGATTGCAGATTACCAGTTTGGTAGAGGAGCTGGGAAAGCAATTTTTCCTGACTCCTGCAAGTTCATTCTGTCAACGACTGGCCGTGTCAGGCAGGTTGTTGATGGAAAGGTGAGGATTGCAACACTTAAGGCCGATTCTGGGTGGTTCACGCTTAGCATTGAGGGGGCGAGAAGGCTGCACACCTTTCTGCCCTATCCGAAGATGAGAGTGGTGGTTATGGATGAGGTTTCGGAGTTCATAGCTGCAGGAAAAAGCGTGTTTGCCAAACACGTTGTCGAGGTTGATGAGGATGTGAGAGCCAACGATGAGGTGCTTGTAGTCAACACCAAGGATGAGCTTCTTGCAACAGGAAGGGCTGTGCTCTCAGCCTTCGAAATGCTGGAGATGGAGAGGGGAATGGCCGTGAAGGTCAGGCAGGGTGTGAAAAGATGATCAGAGTGGATAGGAAAAACAACGTGCTTGTTGTTAAGCCCTGGAGCGTTGTAACGAAGAACATAAAGTTTGATGGCGTTGTTACGGCAGGTATAAACTGCAGCTTTCTTGGCAGTATTGAGGCTAAGGCAGTCATCCTTGCAAGGGGCTGTGTTGTTGGCAAAGCAATAGTTGCCGAAGAGGTTGTTCTCGGTGCATTCTCGCAGTTTGATGAAATCAAAGCCTGGAACGTTTTCCTCATGAGGGGATGCAGGGGAAGGAAGGTTGCTGCTGAGGGAGATGTGAAGGTTGCCAAGAACTGTGTTGTTGATGAAATATCTGCAGGAAACAGGCTGCTTATAGAGGGCAACTCAAAAATAGGAAAGATGGAGGCGAGGAAGATAGTTGCCTACGGCTAAAGCTTCCTCAGCTTCTCCAAGATTATTTTTCTCTCAACCCTCGCCACGACCTCTCTTATCTTGTGAACGGCATCAGGATTTGCTGAAACACTGTCTATTCCTATCTCCACCAGCTTCTCGACAACGTGCGGGTAACTGCCAGCCTGACCGCAGATGGAGGTTTTTACACCATTCTCCTTGCAGATCCTTATCGTCCTCTCTATGAGCTTCATAACTGCAGGATGGGTTTCGTCATACAGATAGGCAACGTTCTCATTGTTTCTGTCAACGGCAAGGGTGTACTGGGTGAGATCGTTTGTTCCGAGGCTGATGAAGTCAATTCCTTCCTTGATCAGGTCCTCGATTATCATTGCCGCTGCTGGAGTTTCAACCATAATTCCGAACTCGATCTTGTCGAGTGGCAAACCTTCAGCAATCGCAATTTCCTTAGCCCTTCTGATTTCGGAGGGAGAGGTTATGAGTGGAAGCATAATGCCGACATTGGTGTATCCCTCATCTATGAGCTTCTTTATCGCCCTCATCTCCGCCCTGAAATGCTCTTCCTCCATGAGGTCCCTCCTTATCCCCCTGAAACCGAGCATGGGATTTGCCTCAATGGGCTCATCCTCTCCCCCTTCCATCGATCTGAACTCGTCCGTTGGTGCATCGAGCGTTCTGATCCAGACGGGTTTTGGATAGAAGGCCTTAACGACCTTCTTCATCTCCTCATAAAGCAGATCTACATACTTGTCCATCTCCCCATCTCTGATGAACTTCATCGGGTGCTTTTCCAGAGCGAGAACCATGTGCTCAATTCTGAAGAGCCCAACACCATCTGCATTCGTCTCCTTGGCCACTCTCTCAGCAACGTCCGGGATGGAGATGTTGACCTTCACTTCGGTGGCGGTTATTATCGGTGCTGCGCTCACTGCTGGCTTCTCCTCAACCTTCCTCTCCACTCTGCCTTCATAAACGATGCCCTTCTCCCCATCAACCGTCACGATCATGCCATCCTTCAGAACCTTTGTTGCAGTCTTGGTACCAACAATTGCCGGCACTCCGAGCTCTCTCGAAACGATCGCAGCATGGCAGGTCATACCGCCTTCATCAGTTACTATTGCCGCAGCCCTCTTCATCGCTGGCACCATGTCTGGTGTGGTCATGGTGGTCACGAGGATATCGCCGTCCTCAACCTTTGAGATCTCCTTCTCGCTGAAAATTACCTTGACCTTTCCAGTAGCTATGCCCGGAGAGGCACCAAGCCCTCTCAGCAGGATTTTGCCCTCCATCTCACTCTCCTCCTCTTTTTCAGCTTTGCCCTTGATCGTTGTAACGGGTCTGGACTGAACTATGTAGATCTTCCCCTTCTCAATGGCCCACTCCACATCCTGCGGTTTGCCGTAGTGCTCTTCAATCAGCTCACCAAGAGTTACAAGCCTTTCAATCTCGTCATCGCTCAGCACCCTCTCCTTGGCCTTCTTTGCATCGAGCTTCACTTTTACAGTCTTTCCATCCTGTTTTGTGATCATAAACTCCTTCTCGCCAATTTTAACCTCTACAAGCTTCCTCTTCTCCCTGTCGTAAACGTAAGTGTCTGGAGTTACGAGACCGCTTACTATAGCTTCCCCCAACCCAAACACCGCCTCTATAATGCACTTCTTCTCCCCCGTTACCGGATGGGAGGTGAACATGACACCGCTCTTCTCGCTGTTGACCATCTTCTGCACAACAACAGCGATGCTGACATCCTCATGCCTGAATCCCTTTTGCACTCTGTAGTATATCGCTCTCGGGGTGAAAAGGCTGCTCCAGCACTCCTTGACCTTCCTGACAACCTCATCCTCGCCCTTAACGTTCAGGTAGGTTTCCTGCTGCCCCGCAAAGCTGGCGTCCGGGAGATCTTCAGCGGTTGCAGAGCTTCTGACTGCCACGTAAACTTCCTCCCCTTCCTCCTCGCACAGTTTTCTATAGGCTTCCTTTATCTCCCTCTCGATCTCTTCAGGCATCGGTGTTTTCTCGATTATCTCCCTGATCTTCCTTGACACCTCCTCAAGTTTGTCAGTATCCTCGACATCAAGCCCTTCAAGGAGAGAATACACCTCATCCTTAATCTTCGTTTTTTCCAGAAATTCTCTAAAGGTTCTTGCATCGACAACAAAACCATCAGGAACCGGAATTTCAGCTCTTAACAGTTCTCCAAGGTTTGCCCCTTTACCACCCACTAAGGGGATATCGTTTTTGTCAACGTCAGCTAACCAAAGTACAGGCATTCGACCACCTCGCTGTGAGTTTGCCAAAGTCTTAAAAAATTTTGGGATTGGAAAGATTATTAATCTCCCCGACGAGTTTTAGTGATGGACATCGAAGGTTACGCTCGCAGAATGCTGGAAAAGCTTGATGAAGTAAAAGTGAAGGAGCTTTTAGCCGAGAGAATAGCGGAGATAAAGGGATGGGACTTTGAGAGGGCATACAGGTGGGCTGAAGCGGTAGTTCTGGAAGTTAAGAACGCTTACAGCAGGAAAAGCTACCTCTTGGACTACTACAGATCTGGGGTAACTATGGGCGCTTTTGGCGTCGGTTCAAGGGGTAGAGGAGACTTTTACGTCCATGAGAAGATAGCAGATGTCATTGGAAGCAGCAACGCAGTGATCTCATCTAAGGATCTGGATGATGCGGGAGTCGTGAAGTGTGGTGATGTGTACATAGCGGTTGCTGTAGATGGCATCCACTCTCGCCTCAGCGAGTTTCCCTTCATTGCAGGCTTTCATGTCACAAGGGCGGCGATGAGGGATGTTATGGTCATGGGTGCCGAGCCGGTAGCTGTGTTCTCCGACATTCACATAGCGGATGATGGAGATGTGAGCAAGATCTTCGACCACATAGCTGGGATCTCAGCAGTCTGCGATGCAACCCATGTCCCCCTCGTCAGCGGAAGCACCCTCAGAATTGGGGGGGACATGGTGATTGGGGAGAGAATGACTGGCGGGGTAGGATGTGTTGGTGTTGCTGAGCACATCACACCCCGCAAAAACGTTGTTGAGGGGGATGTAATCCTGCTAACTGAAGGGGCTGGTGGTGGGACGATTGCCACCACGGCAATATACTACGGCATGCATGATGTTGTGGATGAGACGATAAATCTCGACTTCATAAAGGCTGCAAGGGCAGTTTTCAATGCAGGACTGGTTGAGAGAATTCACTCGATGAGCGATGTGACCAATGGTGGGATCAGGGGGGATGCGGAGGAGATATCCAAGGTATCGGGTAATGCTCTGGTTTTTGATTATGAAAAACTCAGGAAGTGCGTAAATCCGAAAGTGCTCAGCATGCTGGAGGAGCTTGAGATAGACTTCATGGGGGTTTCCATAGATTCTCTGATGGTGATATGTGATGAGAATACGGCTGATGAGGTCAAAAAAGCTGTCAGGGGTGTTGGGGTGAAAATAGAGGAGGTTGGATGGGTTGAGAAAGGTGGGGGAGCTTACCTAATCGAGAATGGGGAGAAGAAGGAGATAAAGCCGAGATTCAGGGAGTCAGCCTACACACCCCTGAAGAAGGTAGTGGGAGAGGAAACCCCGCCGGATTTCGAGGATATGAAAAGGAAAGTTGATGAGGCTGTGAGAAGGGCGATAGAAAAGAAAAAGAGAATTCTTGAAAGGATTGGAAATGTTTGAGCTTGTTAGGGAGATAGCGGAAAATGCCAGAAACAAGGATGACGTTCTGAGAATAAAGAGGCTGTTCGCCAAAAGGCACAGCCTGCAAACTCTACCATCAGATGCGGAGATTTTGAGAGCTGCAAGAGGCACACCGTACTATGAAAGACTCAGGGAAATTCTAAGGGTAAAGCCCGTGAGAACCATCAGCGGTGTTGCAGTCGTTGCTGTAATGTCCTCTCCAGCACCATGCCCGCATGGCAAGTGTCTGCCCTGTCCCGGAGGGGTGGAGAGGAACACTCCTCAGAGCTACGTTGGACTTGAACCGGCTGCGATGAGGGGGAGGCAGCACGGCTATGACCCCTTCAAGCAGGTTACGGCAAGGTTGAGGGAGCTTGAAAGTATTGGGCACGACATCAGCAAGGTCGAGATCATAGTGATGGGCGGAACCTTTCCGGCGAGGGATGACGAGTACAAGTACAGATTCATGCTTGGGATATTCAACGCTCTAAATGCCTTTGGCGGCAAGTTCAATTTGGAGAGCGATCTGGAGAGGGCGAAGAGCAAAAATGAGAGAGCAAAAGCAAGATGCGTTGGTGTAACCTTCGAAACCCGTCCGGATTATGCCAGGGAAGAGCACATTGTGGAGATGCTGAGGTACGGCGGAACAAAGGTCGAGCTGGGCGTTCAGAGCATTTACGATGACGTGCTTGAAGCAATCAGAAGGGGACATGGTGTTAGGGAGACGGTTGAGGCAACCAAGCTCCTAAAGGACTCTGCCTTCAAAGTTGGATACCATATGATGCCCGGTTTGCCCGGTTCAGATTTTGAGAGAGATCTGAAAATGCTCAGAGAGATATTTGAGAAGGAAGAATTCAAACCCGATTACCTGAAGATCTACCCCACACTGGTTGTTGAGGGTACAGAGCTTTACGAGATGTGGCGCAGAGGAGAGTACAAGCCCTACTCGACGGAGGAGGTTGTTGAACTCATAGCTAAGGCAAAGCGCCACTTCCCGGAATGGGTGAGGGTTCAGAGAATTCAGAGAGATATTCCGGTTAATGCTGCAATTGGGCTGGACAAGGGGAATGTTAGGCAGCTTGTCCACCAAAGGCTGAAGGAACTCGGGTACAGATGCAGGTGCATAAGGTGCAGGGAGGTCGGGCATAGAGGTGTGGATCCGGAGGAGTACAGGAAGGCCGAACTTGTTGTTAGAAAGTACAGAGCATCAAAAGGCATTGAGCACTTCATATCCTTTGAAATTCCAGACTACGACGCCATAGTAGGGTTTGTCAGGCTGAGGTTTCCGGCCGACCCCTTCATGGAGGTTCTGAAAGATGCTGCCCTCGTCAGAGAGCTTCACGTTTACGGCAGGGCTGTGCCTGTTGGCGAAAGGGCAGCAGGATTCCAGCATCGTGGATTTGGTGAGGGACTGCTTAAAGAAGCAGAAGAGATCGCCAAGGAAAGGTATGACAGGATTGCAATTATAAGCGGTGTCGGGGTTAGAGATTACTATAGAAGGCTTGGATACGAACTCCAGGATGGGTACATGGTCAAGGAAATCTGAACTATTCTATAACTCTGACCTCCGCTTTAGGCTTTCTTCTCCCTGTAACAAAGTCCTTGGCTGCCACGATTATCGGGCAGTAGGGTGGGCAGAATTTCGAGACGTATATTGTGCAGAAGAGTTTTCTTGAGCAGTCAACAACCCTGTAGCTCAGGGATTCTGTGTCAATTACCAGGAGTGCACGTGTCCTCCTTTGAACGACTGAGAGTTTGAGAACCCTTGCCTCGATGGTCTTTATTGCCATTGTCCATCCTTGGTTTTGGTAAAATATAGACTTTTTTCACAAAATAGAGATTGTAGTATTATAAATAGATGCTCAGAATTTCAAAACTGAAATTACTTACACGACCACAAAGGTTATATGAGGTGGATGTTGTAATTACAATAATTGTAATCATAAAGATGAAGTATGGGGTGAGGCGGATGATGGATGTGAACACACTCTTCGGCAGAAAACCGGACGGGGACAGCCAGAAAATTTTGAAGGTTGTTTCCCGCAGTGGTATGAGTAACATCCTTTTCAGTCTTGACAGAAAGCCCCTCCGGTTTTCCCAGCTGATGTTTGAAACGAAGCTGAACCCGGGTATTCTGGACAGGCATCTGAAGGCGTTGATGCAGTTGAGAATAGTTGAAAAGAACGCCGACTCGTATGAGCTTACTGACAGTGGTAAGAGGTTGGTGAAGGTTTTGGAGCAGTTGTTTTCGATTGTCTAACTTTTTCAACGATAAATTATCATATTTTTTTAAAAATTTAAAGTTTGCTGATTTCAACATTTCCGATACATTTAAGTGCTCCTGTGCTGAGGAGGGATATGTCCGGCCAGTTCGGCAAGGAGGAACTTGTTCACCTGCACATGCTTTTGTTCCATGTTAAGAAAACTTTTGAGTGCTGTGGGCTTGAGAATGAGTACTTTAAGGAGTACGACATGCTGAACATCTCTCCGGTGCAGATTTTCAGGCAGAAAAATGAGCATCAGGAGGCGATTTTCAAGCTCTGCATGGGGATAATGAAGGCGATGGGCAAAGAAAAGGAAGCGGAGGAGATCTGTAAGAGTTTGAGAAAGGTTGCAGTGATAAAAACCAACTACTAAGGGAAGTAGCGGAACTCCGCAACCTCTCCGTATTTTTTCCAGTCAGTCTTTCTGATCTCACCTTTCAGAACTTTTTCGGCAACCTTCAGCGCTCCCACGCGGTATAAAGGCTGGTTGTTGTTTCCACACTGATAGCTGTAGGTGCATCTCGGGCAACCATCAACGCGATTGCAATCACAGCTTCTCAGGATGTCGTAGGCAATCTCAAAGGCCCTGTTGAGCCTTTTGAAGAGGAGCTTGCTCAGTCCAGAACCGCCGGCTGTTGCATCATAGACGAAAATGTCTCCTTCGGGAGTGCTTATCCCACCCATCTCCCTGCTCCCCCCTCCGGTGAGTGCATCGGTCGTCTCAATCAGCACGTGCTCCAAGGCGTGAAAGCTACCGGCATAGTAGTCCTCGTAGTCTTCAGGCTCCGGAAAGGGTGCAGAGAACAGGAATCCCTTTGTTTTGAAGGTGTAGCTTACTGGATCATCCAGGTAGTGGAAGCTTTTTCCGTCACCAAAAACGTCCCTCGTGATGTATCCATGAACGATCATGGTGATCTCCAGGCTGCAGTACATTGCATTCACAGGCCTGTCTATCTCAGTCTCCACTCTCACAACTCTCGGAATTGAGAGGTAGAGGGGGTCGGTTATCTCATTTCCTGCAGTAATCTCAACAAGCTCTGCCCTCATTGCTTTGAGATCTATGCTCTCACACCTGTATCTTACACCGTTGTGTATCACTATGCTTCCGGGAAACAGCTCTTTGATGGCTATTGGTAATGCCCTATCACCAATGAACTTCCCGTTGCAGTACATCTTGACAGGCTCACCAATACCACGCATGTTGTAGCCTTTAACGTACTCTTTGCCTGCAAGAGTTGGGTGAAAGCTGTTGTCGATCTCCAGTATCATCATCTCCCTTTCCAGCTCCTGAATTGTAGGCATCCACTCTTCTCGCACTTCCTCAACGCTCAGCGGTTTTTCAATGCACATCGACAGGATCTGATACTTCATGACCTCCTCATTCAGTTTCTCGACGTAGCCATTGCTGTCCTCACGGAAGTACTCATCGGGTTTGCTTTTATAGTAGGTGCTGATCGAATCCTCTTCTCTTAGCAATATGACTCCAACGCTCTCCTGCCCCTTCCTCCCAGCCCTGCCAACTCGCTGCTGAAACTGGCTGTAGGGCACAAGCTCCGAGATCACGACATCAACGTTTCCAATATCTATACCCAGCTCCAGCGTGGGGGTTGCAACGACAACCCTTATTGAGTCCTTCCTGAACTCCTCCTCCACCCTCTCTCTAACTTCTCTCGGCAGTCCGCCCTTGTGGATTGCCGACCTAACCCCTGCCCGCCTTAAAACGAGGTTTATCGTCTCTACAGTCTTGTAGCTGTTCCCGAAGATCAGTATCTTTTTGTTCAGCAGAGAGAGCACGATGTCTCTGACAGAGGAGTATATTGAGGGAGTGTACCTCATGATCAGGTTCAGGACGGACTTTCTGTGCTTTCCGTCAACGTGAACGAATTTCCTGTCGAACAGCTCCTCTGCAAACTCCTTAGCGTTTGAAAGCGTTGCTGAGGCACAGGCCATCTGGAAATCCGAGAATCTGGACAAACGCCTTATTAAGTAGTGCATGTTCGTGCCGAGAATGCTGGTGTAGGTGTGCAGCTCATCAACTGCGATGAAGGAAAGGGAGCGGCAAAAGGCCCTGAATGCGGGAGTGTTGAGAAGGTGATAGTGTACCATGTCGGGGTTTGTCAGGATTATGTCGGCTCTTCCACTTAAAACTTCTCTCCTCTCGTTTAAGGTTGAGTCTCCATCGAATCTAACAGCCTTTAGCTTGTAAGCTGAAGCGTACTCCTTTATCTTTAGCTCCTGGTCTCTGGCAAGGGCCTTGGTGGGGTAGAATATCATCCCCCTTCCGCCATTGGCAACCTTCTCGATCATGGGGATTGCGAAGGCCTCAGTTTTGCCGAATCCTGTTGGAGCAGTAATCACGACGTTATTTCCAGCCATCAGTTCCTCCATCGCTTTTTTCTGGAATCCATAGAGCTTTTTGATTCCCCTCTTTTTGAGGGCGGATGCCAGCTCTTCTGGCAGAAAGTCCAGATCCTCGGTTGGCTCCTCATTGAAGGGCTTGAAAATCCTGTAGAGGACTATCTCGTCCTCACAGTTGAAGATCGGCTCAAGCTCCTTTTTGTATCCGACTTCTCTGAGCAATCTGAGATTCCTTTTCCTGATCTCTTCCCGCTGGCAGATGCACCTCGTCTTTAACCTGCCACATTTCTGGCAGAAGAACTCCTCAACCACACTGCCAGTAGGCAACAGGTAAATTAAGTTTACAGTAGGGTTAGAAGCTCCGCACACCTCTCCAGCATGGCATCGATCCCATCTCTTCCGTGCATGATCCTCCTGTGACCGGGGAGTATGTATTCTGCATCCAGTTCTCTGAGCTTCTCAAGGGACCTTATCATCTCCTTTCTGCTCCCACCATGGAGGTCAAACCTGCCCGGGATGCCACCTTCAAAAATCAGGTCCCCAGTTATTGCGGTTGAGTATTCAGGAATGAAGAAGGTCAGACTTCCCGGAGAGTGGCCGGGAGTCCTGAGGATCTCGATCTCAGTTTCCCCGACGAGGAAGGTTCTTTTAAGTTTTATATCCGATCTGTAACCGAACATGGAAACGGTTCTGTCCTTCTCATCAAAACCGAAGAGGGCACCATCAAACATCCTGTTGCTCTCGCAGTGATCTCTGTGTAGATGTGTGTTGAAGACGTAGTCAACACTCTCAATTTTATCGTTTCTCATGAGCCCCCTCAGGTTTGTGTAGCTTTTGTACGTGCCCGGATCTATGAGCAAGCACTCCTCGTCAAGGATGATGTAGCAGTTGGACGAGTCCTGAAAGGCCCTGCCCCACGTGTATGCGTATATGCTTCCGAAAAGTTTCATGCTGTCAGTCTTGCAGGGGGATAAAAAGTTTTATACTCTGGTTGGTAGCAGGTAGCATGGAAAGGAGACATCTCAGATGTCCGCTTTGCGGTGGCGAGAGATTCAGGTCTGAAGAGGGTAAGCTGGACAGCAAGTGGGGCTTTACAGCCCACAGGGTGCACATAGTGATCTGCGAAAACTGTGGGTATGTGATGCTGTTTTACAAGGGGAGAACGATCTGGGATTTTGATTGAATGCCAGTTTCATCACTCGAAGTTCTGGAAGTTAGTCGAAGGTGACCTTTCAAAAGTGGTTTATATGGTCTGGGTGTATTCAGCACATGAAAGATGAGGTTGCCAGAAAAGTGAGGGACTGGCTGGTGGATGAAGGAATTTACAAGGATAAGATTGCTGATGAAAATGCTGATTACCACTTCGTGGTGGAGATCCCACCCAACTCAAGACAGTTTGTTGACGTTGTTTTCCCGAAAAACAGGGATGACATGATCGTGATTGCGTCTGGCGTTAGATTGAGTGATGAGCACTACCGCTCCCTGATGAGTCTTGGAGAGGCCAAGAGGGAGGAGATATTGTGGGAGATCAGGTTCAGGCTCCTCTTCCTCGAAACTGGATTCCAGATCCTGCCCAGTGCGAAGGACCCGCAGATCTTCCAGTTCACGAGGGAGATATACTTTGATGGCCTTAACAAAAACATGTTCATGGATGCCTTAAAGCAGGTTCACAGGTGCAAGCTCTTCATTATCTGGATGATGCAGAGGAGCTTTGGGAGTCTTGCTGACAGTGATTCTCTTGCGATGTACAGGTGACGCACTTCATTTTGTCCCCCATAATCAGGCGGAGGACTGAAAGGGTTAGGTAGCAGATCATGACCTTATCCTGTGGAAGAAGTATAAAAGGTTTTACACGCGAAGAATTTAGCCGCTAAAGAGCGATATATGCAGTGCGGGGGGAGGGATTCGAACCCTCGAACCCCTGCGGGACTGGACCCTAAATCCAGCGCCTTTGGCCGCTCGGCAACCCCCGCCCGCTAACCTTAAGCTCTGTCAGTTTATGTAACTTGCGATGCACCCCGGCATTCAGCAGGTGCAAAATTTTTAACTCCGCCGCAGTAGTGGCTGTGTGATAATCGAGATCGGCAAACCACTTGAGCTTGCAAGGGAAAGCCAGATTAAACTCTTTGTTAACTATGCCCACTCTTCTGGCTCCCCCATCCCCTCCCCCTACCACATAATGTGCACTCCAGAAAACGTAAAGGACCTTGTTGTTGGTTTCCTGGTATCAGAGGGAATCGCAAAATCCGTTGAGGACATTGAGTTCAGCAGGTTTGAGGGACAGGAAGTGGTTGTGAGCGTTAACGGAAACTCTGGAGAGGTGGCAATCACTTCTTCAGGGAGTGTCGGTATTTACAGAGACAATGTGCCGAAGGTTGTCGCCAATGAAAAGTACACCCTCGAAGAACTCAGAAGATCGCTTGAATATCTCAATACCGAGGAGTATCGGAGAACGAGAGGTTATCACACCGCTGCAATCGTTGGAAAGGATGGACTGATCTGCAGGAGATATGACGTGGGAAGACACAATGCCGTGGACAAGGCAATAGGTGCCGCATTGCTCAGCGGTGTTGATCTGAGCAAAACTCATCTCGTTTTGTCGGGCAGAATTTCGAGGGGGATGGCCATGAAGTGTGCAAGAGCCGGGATACCCCTCATTGTGTCCAAGGCTGCAATCCTCGATTCAGCGATAGAGGTATGCAAGAAAAGTGGTCTGGCTGCGGTGTCCTTTGCGACCAACATCGCTGTGGTTGGTGAAGCCCTTGAAATCTGATTATATTCGCAGAAGGCTGAATGAATTCAGAGAGCTTGGAGAAACCGGTAAAACCATCTTTGACTTCAACCCCTTCCTGAACCTCAGGCTGAGAGCTACCGTAATGTCAGAACTAGCTTTCTGCATCTCAACCGCCAACTCCTCGGCAATTGCGGGCTTAAAATTCCAGAAACTGCTGGAGGATGGGGTGAACTATGCAGAAGCCCTGAAAAAGGCTGGCGTCAGGTTCTACAACAGGAAGGCAGCGTATCTCAAAGAAGCATTTAAAAACTTTGACAGGGTTCTGGAAGCCCTCCAGATGGACAGTCAAAAGGCCAGAAGAAGGCTGCTGGAAATCAGAGGGCTTGGCTACAAGGAGGCCAGCCATTTTCTGAGGAATGTCGGGCGGGTTGATGTTGCCATAATAGACAGGCACATCCTGAGGTGGTTGGTGGAGAACGAGTACCTTTCCGAAGTTCCCATTATGACTCCAAAAAGATACCTTGAAATTGAAAAAATGCTGTCCGAGATCGCAGAGGAGAGAAACGTAACTCTTGCAGAACTCGACCTGATTCTGTGGGCTCAGAAAACTGGCAAGGTTCTAAAATAATACTTTCCCGCTTCTGTATCCTTCAAGATCGAGAAGAGCAGCTTTGAATCCGATGTTTCTGAGCGCTTCCCAAATCTCATCACCTTTCTCCGCAACCCTTTGTATCTTATTTCTTTCGACCTCGATAACTCCAACCCCGCTGTAGTACCTCACCCTCACTTGCCTTACATCGGCGATCCTGATAATTGCATTCTCCGCCAAGTCGATCATTCTGAGCTTCTCCCCGTTAATCTCTTCTCCGTAAGGTATTCGTGTTGCCAAACATGCGAGAGATGGTTTGTCGCTGAAGGAAAATTCCATCTCGTCAGCTATCTTTCTGATCTCATCTTTCGTCACCCCAAGCTCCACCCAGGGGCTGTAAACTCCCTCCATTTCTTTTACAGCCCTGTAACCGGGTCTGTGCTCCTGCAGATCACTTGCATTTGTCCCCTCAAAGACAGCGTCGTATCCTCTTTTCTCTGCAAGCTCAAGAAGTGCAGAAAGCATTCTCTTCTTGCAGATGTAGCACCTCTCCGGCGTGTTCATTGTAAACTCCGGTGTGAGCATATCTACCTCTACAATCTCGTGATTCACCTCAATCTCCCTCGCCACCCTCTTGGCATCTTCAATCTCCCTGCTGGGGGTTATCTGCGACACAACCGTGACTGCCAGCACATCCACGTAATTCCTGCAGAGAGCTGCAAGTGTAGCGCTATCAACGCCACCACTGAAGGCGATAACAACCCTGTCAAACTTCTTCAGGAAGTCCCGAAGTTTTATCACAATTGGAGTCTGCCTGCAGTTTAAAAAACCCAACGCAAAAGAGATAAACAACGCCAACTATGGACTGCATGCGCTCAGTGTTCTGGGAAGATGGCGTCGCTTTGATCGATCAGACAAAGCTGCCGGAAAGCTTTGAGATTATCGTGTGCAAAACTGTTGGTGAGCTGGCAGACGCCATCAAAAGGCTGGCTGTGAGAGGTGCCCCAGCCTTGGAGGCTGCAGGTGCCTACGGCATCGCTCTTGCAGCACATGAGAAAGAGCTTGAGGTTGAGGAGCTGAAAAAGCACATCCAGAGTTCTGCAAAATTTCTCGCCTCAACCCGTCCAACGGCAGTCAACCTTTTTGTCGGAATAGAAAGAGCACTCAGGGCTGCACTGAAAGGTAGAACTGTGGAAGAAGTCAGAGAACTTGCCTTAAGGGAGGCAGAGAAAATTGCAGATGAGGACGTGGAGAGAAACCGCAGGATGGGGAAATATGGGGCAGAACTGCTTGATGATGGAGATGTTGTGCTCACGTACTGCAATGCGGGAAGGCTGGCAACAGTTGATCATGGCACAGCCCTTGGAGTTGTTAGAAGTGCAGTTGAGCAGGGCAAGAACATCAGGGTAGTGGCCTGCGAAACCCGCCCCCTGAATCAGGGGTCCAGACTGACCTGCTGGGAACTCATGGAAGATGGAATAGACGTAACGCTGATAACAGAATCCATGGTTGGGATCGTGATGCAGAAGGGCATGGTTGACAAGGTCATTGTTGGGGCGGATAGAATCGTCAGTGATGCTGTCTTCAACAAAATTGGCACCTACACCGTTTCGGTTGTGGCAAAAGAGCACGGCATTCCATTTTACGTTGCTGCTCCCAAGGCAACCTTTGACTGGGAAAGGAAAGCGGAAGATGTTATAATCGAGGTGAGAAGCAAGGATGAGCTAATCTTTTGCGGCAACAGGCAGCTCGCACCCCTCAACGTAAAAGTTTATAACCCTGCCTTCGATGCAACACCCCTTGAAAACGTTACAGCCCTGATTACGGAGTACGGCGTAATCTACCCGCCCTATCCCGAGAACGTGCCGAGAGTTCTTGGACTGTAATTTACCACACTATCTTTCCACAGGCCTGACCTCCACCTCAACCACATCTCCGACTTTCAGCTCGTTCATGCTGTAGTAGTCATAGCTGACGGTTATGAAGGCGTCGAACTGCATCAGCTCCTCTATTTTCTTTGCAGCAGCCATACCCATCTGCACACTGAACTCAAGCAGTCTTGCAGGATCTGAGAGATCGGGCTGTGGCATAAAGTCCGGCTTTCTTGAGGCCAGTTTGAGGTAGAGCAGCACGCTTTCCTCATCCTTCAGCTCGATCCTAACAATTCTGTACTTCATTGCCCTTGCTTCACTGCAGGGCATAAAAGCCTTGATAAAGTTTTTAAATTGGGAGATCGATGGGCGAACATGGGTAAGACAGGCAGTGTAACGTGGGTGAAGATAAAGAAGAGGGGTAGCAACGAATACAGGCTTGTACCTACAAAGTGGCAGGACTACAAAAAGCCCGGACCCAACCAGAAGTACACATCAAACGGTAAGAAGAGGAGGAGGATAAGGAGATCGCAGAAGTCAATACTTGGTGTTAAGAGCTAATTTTGTAAAATTTTACGATGCCAGATTACCTTGTTGTACTTCAGGCTGCATGGATTGTAAGAAAGGCTAAGAGTATCGAGGATGCGATGAATATAGCTGTGGCCGAAGCTGGGAAGAGGCTCAATCCAGATCTTGACTTCGTAAAGATAGATGTTGGGGATACCGCCTGTCCGAAGTGCGAAGCTCCGTTTAAAGCCGCATTCATGGTTGCGGGAACAGCTTTGGTTGGGTTAATTCTGGAAATGAAGGTTTTTAACGCAAAAAGCGAGGAGCATGCCGCAAAGATAGCAAAGTACGAGATAGGCAAGAGAATGCCCAGAATACCACTCGAAGTGCTTGAGGTTATAAAGCTGGAGTGTCCCTGAAAGTTATAGGCAAATGTCTTGCTAACACAATTTTTATAAATTTTGAATGACCACAATTATCATGGTGTTCAGAAAGTTGAAGGCGGAAGCGGAGATAGTGCTCAGACACCTGGAAGTGATGAGGACAGTGATGGAGAAGCAGCCGGTCGGGATATTTAAGCTGTCAGATATTTTGAACATGCCCAAGCACAGGGTTAGGTACTCCTTGCGTGTGCTTGAGCAATCTGGTATCATAGTCCCGACCCAGTATGGAGCAATGATCAGGGACGAGGGGTATGACAAGATTGAGGAGATGAAGAAAGAGATTGAAGACATTAAAAATTTAATAGGTCAGATCGAGGATCTGCTGAACAAACTTTAATCTTTAATTTTTTTATTCTACGAGTTCCGCAAAACCGTATTTTCTGAGCACTTTTGTTACCCTTATCGTTACCACATCGTCCACTTTCACGCCGGGAACGAAGATCACGAAGCCATCTATTTTTGCGATTCCGTCTCCTTCTGCACCAACAGCTTCGATCCTTACTTCCCTCACATCTCCGACCTCTACAGGTGGCTCACGACCAAACTCACGACCAAATTCTCTCAATTCAAACACCCCATTTCAAATTTCGTAATCGCTTGCGGCAAACTACTTAAGCTTTTCCCCTCTGAGAATGAAATACGTCAGAGTTTCCTGCAACCTGAGTTCATCCAGAATTTCTTTTATCCTGCCCACCTGCTTGGATATCTCCTTTATCGTCCTCTCGTGCCCTATGTCATCGCATATTTCTATGTAGCCGGATATTATCGCAACTGGGTTTCTTAGCCTGTCGGCAAGATTTTCAAACTGTTCCAAGTTGCTCAGAAGGAGGTTAAGGGCGATCTTCCTGTCCCTGTTTGTAATGTATGATGATATGGCGAATCCGAGGTCCTCACCCAGCTCTTCCAGTATCCTGAGTTCTGCCCTTCTCATATCTCCTACGGAACACAGGACGAGGACACCAAAGACTCTGCCGTTATGCTTTGCAGGCACAGCAACGCTCATTCCCGTACTCATCGGGCAGGAGCACATTTCGTACCTCATAACACCATCTTTCGCCTTTTCCGCCAGCTTACAGTCGGGGGCGAGAGGCACAGCCTTCAGCATTCTGTCCTTTTCAATTATCCACGCCCAGCAGTCCGTCTTTTTCATCCTTGAGAAGACCTTGCAGACCTTGGAGATCAGCGAGTACTCGTCCCTCTCCTTGAATATAAGCTCGTTTATTGCGCTTATTGTTCTGAGAAGCTCGTTGGTCTTTTTTAGCTCGTTCTCCGTTCTCACCCTGTCTGTGATATCCCTCAAAACTCCTTCAGCGCCACTTATCTCACCATCTTTGAAAACGGGCCACTCAACGACCTCGAATATCCTCTCCTCTCCGTTTTTGCACTTCGCTCTGAAGGTGAACTTCACACTCTCCCCTTTCATGACACGGTCAAAGTTCTCCTTCAGAATCCTGAGATCGTCGTCGAAAACTATCCTTTTAGATGTTTGGCCAATTATCTCTGAATGCCTGTATCCGAGGATCTCTGCAAATCTTGGGTTGACGTCAACGAACCTTCCCCTCTCATCCAGGATAAAGAACATGTCTCTCGCCTCTTTGAAAAACCTCTCATACATCTTCAGCTTCTCCTCAACCTGTCTCTCTGTGGTCCTGTCGATCAGCATTCCGATCACTGCCGGTCGGTTGCCGAGCATCACCCTTGCGGCTATGGCATCGACGACCTTTATGCTGCCATCCTTCGCAACAATCCTGAAGCTGTAGGGGACCCTTACTTCCTCACCCCTGATACGTCTGAGGTAGTTGTTCAGAACCATCTCCCTATCATCCGGGTGGACGATATCAAATGGGTTCATCTGAAAGAGCTCCTCTGCCGAGTATCCGCTAAGGCTCATTGTATCGTTTAAAAAGACGAACCTGCCATCCTGAACGATGTATACTATCGTGAAGGTCTGATTTGCTAACGCCAGAAACAGGCTCTCAAACTCCTTTCGCTGGGTGATATCCACTATACCGCCAATAACTGCCGGCTTTCCGTTGAAGTACCCTCTGCTCATTAGAACCTCAACAAATATCTCCGATCCATTCTTTCCGGTAAGTTTGAACTCTTCTCTGACAGGTTCACCGTTCTCTATGCACCTTCTGTACATATCCTCAGCTTTTTTCCTGTACTCCTCCTTTATCAGCTGGAAGGGGTCTATGGAGTAGATCTCGTCCCTCGTGTATCCAGATACCTCCTCTATTATCTTGTTCACAAACACAACTCTTCTGTCCTGCATGATGAAGAATCCAACGGGAAAGTTTTCAACAAGAGATTCGGGTGATTCGGGCAGCATTATCAGGATCTGTCCGTCATCAGTATTTATTTTGGAGTATGCATAGGATTCACCGTTGTATCTGAGTGAAATAATCCCCTCACCGTTCACTTCGAAAACATCCTTGAACATCCTGCCTTTGAGGTCTTCGGTAAAACCTTTCGCATACAGAATCTTTCCATCGTTGTCAGTGTGAACTATTTTGGCGTAGGGCATGGTTCACGGTTGAAATAAGCCCTACTTATATTTTTTGGTAATTGAACATGCTATTATATTTTTAATTTTAAACTTTGGTTATTTATGATATCTTTATTTTTTCTAAAAAATTACTCCTGAAGGACCACCTTGCGGTAGTCCTCCTCAACCTCCCTTAGGAAGGTTTCAGGTTCCACACCTCTCAGATTTGCAATGAGCGTCAGTGCACCAGCTCCGACACCTTCCTTCACGAATCCTCCCTCGTAGGCCCTCAACCCCTCGTACTCCGATTTCCCCAGCATTGGGTCGGAGTAAACCACCGGATAGGGCGAGAGGGAAAGGTCTGCGCTCGGGTCGAGGGCGACGTACTTTGTTGTGGCGATCACAGCATCGCACTCTCCCATTCTCGATATCAGGTTGGCCATGGCCACCATCTGGGTACCTCCCGCAAGGATCACAGGTTTCTCTGAGCCAAGGGCTATCCCTATAACTCCGAGCATAACTGGATCACCGACGGCAGCAAGGATCTCGTATGGGTCGTCGCTTTTTACCCTCGAAACTGCCTTTTCGGCAACCTTCATCTTCAGGTCAACCGGATTTTCAGGCATGCTGGACGAAACTGCTGGAGTGTAGCCAAGAGCCTTTAAAACGGCTGCAGCAGTCGTTGTTCCGGCAGGAATGCTTTCACCAATAACAAGAACGTCGGATAGTTTTGACATCTGCCTTCCGAGGATCTTTGCCCTTTCTATGACGTTAACGACATCATCAGGGTTCATTGCCCTGCTTTCAGCTATATTCTCACCAACAGGAGCTTTGAGGTCTATGTACGGAATCTTTGGCTCGACCATAAGCCCTGAGTTCACAACAAAGAAGGGTATTTTTGTAATTCGCAGTGCTGTGTAGCTTATCAAAGCTGGTGTTGGCTTCCCGTCTGGAGTTGCTGGTACGCCATTAATGGAGAGAGATCTCCCGTGGTAGAGCAGCTCGGCATCTGCTGGTGGTGTGTACTTTATAAGCTCGGGATTCGCACCGGCAACCGTTATCCCTGGCACCTCTGCAGTTTTTGTGTTGCCTATTACAAGCAGAAAGACGGCATTTTTCTTGCAGAGTTCAGGAATGTTGCTCTCTCCCTTAACGAACTTCATGTTGGTCTGTCGTGCGGGGGGAAATAAAACCGGTTGTATTGTAATACAGCCGTATTACAAAATAAACACAAACGAAAAATTAGGGCGTGAAGGGTTCGATGATCCTGCTTTTGCCCTTCAGCAGAAGTTCTGCAACACCCTCTCCAGCAGCAGGAGCAAGCGACATGCCATGTCTGCCAAATCCGTTGAGCTGCACAAATCCCCTTATTTCTGTCTCACCTATGACTGGTAAACCCCTCCTTCCAGCATCGTACACTCCTGCCCACTGTCTGAGGACTGACAGCCCCCTCAGCTTCGGAACGAGCTCTGTAGCCCTTTTGGCATATCTTACGAGGAAGTCAAGGCTTGATTTTGTATCCAGAGCGCTCTCGTTGCCAATGATTCCACCAACTATCTCCCCCCTCATGGACTGGCTCAGGTACACTCCGGAAGAGATGTCAAGGATGTAGGGGTTTAAGTAGGGCTTCAGACTCTCGGTTACACATATCTCCTCTTTGAAGATCCTGTTGTCAAGCTCCACACCAGCTTGCTTGCTGATTTCAACACTCAAAGCTCCTGCAGCGTTTACCACGTAGTCTGCCCTTATAAGTTCGCCATTGGCCCTAACCCCCACAACTTCCCTTCCCTCAGTTTCAACTGTAACGGGGCAGTAATCGTAGATCTGCACCCCAAGATCTCTGCAGCCCTTTGCCAGACCCCACACAACCGGCCATGGGAAGACAACACCACCATCTGAAAGGTAACTGGCAATGCTGAAGGCCTCGGTGTTTATATCTGGAAAAAGACCCTTTACGAACTCGGGATCGACGACTTTAACCTTAACTCCTGCATTTTTCTGGAGCTTCACCTCTTCATCCAGCCTGTCTTCATCCTCCTTACCTGCTACCTTCACGTATCCATCCCTTCTTAACAGAAAGTTGAACCCAACCTCGGACTGCAGGATGTCGTACAGCTCAAGACTTCTGAGGGCGAGCTTTATAAGTGGCTCTGAGTTGAGCTGGGCTGTCAATCCACCTGAATTTCTGCCACTTGCCCCGTACAGTAGGTATTTCTGCTCAAAGACGCTGACCTCTGCACCACCCTTGGCGAGGAAGTAGGCTGCCGAAAGCCCGGCAATACCACCACCAACAACGGCAACTTTCATTCTTCCTCACCCGCAGCGAGGATGTACAGTGGAACTGGGTTTACAGGCTGTCTCTGAGTGGTTACACCTATCTCGTCCGGGCTTTTCCCGGTTTTCTGGCTCAGTATCCTGATTATGTGCATCAAACACCCCTTACCCTGACACGGCCCGGTGGTGGCTCCGGTGAACCTCTTTAGGCTCTCGAGGTCATCATAACCAAGTTCGATGGCGTGGATGATCTCCTCCTCAGTTAGATCCTCACACCTGCAAACAACCTTTCTGTTCTTCATCCTATCACCTCACGGGCCTAACAGCCCTGACATCGAAAATCAGATCAGCATCAACCTCAACCCTCACAAGGGAAGTGTTATCGTTCCTCTCTGGGGGTAGCACCCAGTTTACAACCCCTTCACCGATCTCCTCACCCTTCCTGTTGTACAGCCTTACCCTGTCACCTTTTTTGAGCCACGGAACAAACTCATACTGCAGTGTAACCTCCCCCTTCCCGTCATCTTTCAACCTCAGCATGAAAATCGCCAGCCCCGGGCAGACACGGATGCACTTCATGCAGCCAGTGCACTTGTCGTAGTCAACCTTTGGAGGATCATTGATGTTCTCCATCTCTATCGCACCTGCCGGGCAGGATTCGTAGCATGGGCTGCAGGGTATGGGCTGGGGACACTCGATATAGGCAACAGCCCTCTTTTTCAGCCTCTCTTCGCTTGGAAAAGGTGGCAGTTCGTCCTTCTCAAGGTATCCCCTTTCCAAGTACTTCATAGGCTCACCTCTCTTTCGAGGATGCACTTCTCAATACCGCAGATTATCCTCTCCCCAAACGGACCGGCTCTGAACTCTTCAATCTCCTTCACAGCCTCTTCAAGCTCCTGCTTTGCCTCTTCCCCTCCATATCCGAGTGTTACAGCAGCGTGAATGCCTGCTATCCGTCCCTCCATAATTGCCGCTGTCGCCTCCTCAATCCCAGCCACATCTCCTGCGACGTAAAGTCCCTTAATGCTGGTTTCATTGAACTTTGATCTGAGCGGAACTATACCGCCAAGCTCGGGAACGAACTTCATCTCGCATCCCGCCTGGTAGAGCAGTTCGTGGGTGGGGGAGAGGCCAACGGCAACGCAGATGAAGTCACACTCAATCTCCCTCTCAGTGCCGGGAACTGGCTGCCATTTATCATCAAGCTGGGCAATTACAGCTCCTTCAACGCTTTTCTTGCCAAAGGCCCGCAGAATTGTGTGTCTGACGTAAATGGGCACCCCCAACCTTCTAACCTTGGCGGCATGGACGAAGTAACCGCCTATTCGCGGCATCGCCTCAACAATTGCAGCTACGCTGACACCGGCCTGCATCAGCTGGTAGGTGAGAATTAAACCGACATTACCGGATCCGACTATTAACCCCCTCTTTCCGGGCAGGATGCCGTACACATTCATCAGGGTCTGAACACCACCTGCACCGTAAACGCCCGGAAGATCGTTGTTTTCGAATATCAGCGTTCTCTCATAGGCCCCTGTAGCAACGACTATTTTCTTTGCATTTATTTTTAGAAGTTTTCCCGTACTGTCGTCTATCCTCTGGTAAGCTCCGGCAATTCCATCGTAGATTCCAAAGACTCTCGTCTCCCTCCTGACATCAACGTTATCCAGCTTTTCAAGCTCCTCCTCAAGAATTTTTGCAATCTTTATACCCCTCGTCCCGGCCCTCTCCTTTGCTGAGCCGAAAAAGCGGTGAGTTTGCTTTACAAGCTGTCCACCGAGGAAGGGATTCTCATCTGCGAGCAGAACCTTCGCCCCGTACTTCCCAGCATTTATCGCTGCGGACATCCCTCCCGGACCACCGCCAATTACCAGCACATCCGTCTCGATATGCTCTACCTCAGCCTTTCCCTGAAATACGGCTTTGGGAGGGTTGCCAAATCCAGTGAACTTCCTCATTCGCCTTACCATGAACTCCCTCGCCTTCTTTGATGTGGTGAACTTCGAGTAGTGACTACCGTGGGGGAACACTACATCGATGATGTCGTCGAGAATTGCAAAAGCATCCTTTTCCGCATCGGGCAACCCGCTCTGAGTTCGTATCTGCATCCCATCTCTGACGTAGATTTTGCAGGTTCTCACGTTTGGTATTCCATCAACTTCCATCATGCATGCCGAACATTTTCCAATTGCACAGAAAAATCCCCTTGGTCTGTGCCATCTGAAGGATCTGCTGAATACTCTAACTCCTGCAGCGTACAGGGCTGCGGCTACAGTTTCTCCTTCATAAGCTTTGATGGGTTTACCGTTAAAGTAAATTGTCACCTCCCTACCCCGCTTAAATTCGACAATCGGATGTTCCTGCAGCCTCCCATCCTCAATTCGAACCATTGGGTTCACCTCACATACGATTTTAGAAAATAGGATGAATAGTTATAAACTTTCCGGGGATTTTCCGTCTTCAGAAATCCAAAATTTTGAACCAAATCTTTATCAATTGAACTTCATGAAAGTTAAATGATGCTGGAACAGGAGGAAAAGGCTGCTGAAGTTCTCGCAAAACTTGTCGAGAAAGTTGCTGAAAAGGGAGAAGCGATCCTTGGGGCCTTGGAGAAGATCATCTATCTTGAAAAAAGCGGGATCCTGGATGAGCTTGTATCCTACGCGGAGTTCATCACAGGATTGAGGAAACTGCCAGAAGAAATGATGGAGGCAGATGTACAAGACGTTCTAAGCAAAAATCTTGAAATCGTTCTATCCTTAGCGCTGTCGATTGATGATGAAATGATTCAGAGGGTTGAGAAGATCGTAGAGGCGTTCAGACAGGCAAAGGATTTTGAACCAGTTGGGTTTACTGGGGCTATGAGGGCAATGAGAGATCCAGAAGTTCAGAAGGCTTTGGGATTTCTGATAGCTTTTGCGAGAAACCTGGGAAAGAACCTTTAAATTTTAATTTTATAGTTTGCTATTTCTGGAAATCTCGGAGTTCAAAATTGACAGTTAAATTTAGCAAAATATTAATAAAGTGAAGCTGAGCGACAGATATGCCAGAAGGACAGAGCACGATAATTGTAAACGATAAAACGTGCATTAGCTGCGGAATCTGCGTTTCTCTCTGCCCCCATGAAGCCCTGTCAATGCAGGAAAGACTGCCCGTAGTCACCGGTAAATGCAGAGTCTGCGGCTTGTGTGCAGCATCCTGCGTGACAAAGGCCATCTCAATGAGAGCCAAGAAGTTCAGCGATGAAGGGATAATCGAGGAAATTGAAGGAGATACTGTGGTTTTTGCATGCAGGAGGAAGATAGAGAAGGACAAGGATTACGGAGTCAAGGTTATCTCCCTACTCTGTTCAGCTCGCTTCGATCCCGTACTTGCTGCCGAAGCCTATGCTAAGGGGGTAAAGGGAATTGCCGTTGTTGGCTGCGAGGAATGCAGGAATAGGTATGGCAGCGGTGAGGCTGAAAACAAGGTGTGGCTGCTGAATGAAGCTCTGGAAATGATGGGTGAAGAGGCGAGGATTGCTTATGCCAACAGTATTGAGGATGCTGTTGAGAAGATGAAGGCTGCTGAAGTTAAGAAACCGGAGATTCTCAAGATGGCGATGCTGGATAGAAATCTCAGGGCTGTAATAGCGAAGATGAGGCAGAATGTGGAGGAGGGCAACGTCTATGGCGAGAAGGTTGACAGAGAGCAGTACGAGGATGTTGTGAGAAAAATGCTCAGGTTTGCGGTAAACATAGCGATGGTAAGACACTACGCTGCTGGCGGAGCAAAGGTGTCGGAGATTGCTGAGAAAAGTGGTCTAAGCCATGAAGATGTGCTTGAAGCTGTGCTTGAGATGAAGAGGAGAGATGAGGTTGATATTGAGGTTGAGCACGAGCTGGCAGTAACTCCGAGGTGAGGTTATGGCGAGTAGCGTTCTTGTTGTTGGGGGTGGAATAGCTGGAATTCAGGCCGCTCTGGATCTTGCAGAGTCTGGGGTTAGAGTCTATCTGCTTGAAAGGTTGCCTGTCATAGGCGGCAGGATGGCCCAGCTTGACAAGACCTTCCCCACCAATGACTGCTCCATGTGTATCCTTTCACCAAAGCTCAATGAGGTTGGAAGGCACGAGAACATAGAGCTGATAACCAATGCAGAGATAGTTGCGGTTGACGGTGAGCCCGGGAAGTTCAGGGTTAAGTTTAAGAAGTATCCCACATACATCGACGCTGATAAATGCACTGGCTGTGGTTTGTGTGCCGCAAACTGTCCGGTGAATGCGATAGATGAGTACAACGAGGGTTTGGCTTACAGATCGGCCGTTTTCATAAGATACCCCCAGGCCGTGCCGAGAGTGTTTGCAATTGATAGGGACAAGTGCATAGGCTGTGGAATCTGCAAAAGCGTTTGCGTTGCGGATGCCGTTGATTACTCTCAAACAGAGGTTGAGGGAGAGATAGAGGTTGGATCCATAATACTCACTCCCGGTGGAAAGCTCTTCGACGCAGCCAAAAGAGGTGAGTACGGTTTTGGAGTTTACAAGAACGTCATCACGGGCATTCAGTTTGACAGGTTGCTTTCAGCCACCGGCCCATTCGAGGGGCATGTTGTTAAGCCGTCAGATGGTAAGGAGCCAAAGAAGATAGCCATCATTCAGTGTGTTGGGAGCAGGGATGAGAAGACCAACCCGTGGTGCTCATCTGTCTGCTGCACCTATGCAACAAAGCATGCGATAATAGCCAAGGAGCACATGCCGGACGTTGAGATCCACATCTACATAATGGACCTCAGGACCTTTGGAAAGGGGTTTGAGGAGTACGCAAAGAGAGCTGAGGAGGAGTATGGTGTCATCTACAGGAGGAGTAGGGTTGCCAACATCTTTGAAAAGCCGAACGGTAACCTAATCATAAAGTACGAGGAGAATGGGAGGAGTAAGGAGGAGGAATACGACCTCGTTGTCCTGTCAACGGGCTTTGAGCCTCCGGAGGAATTCAAGAAGTACGCCGAAATCCTCGGAATCGAGCTGAACGAGTACGGCTTTGCTGCTGTTGACAGCTTTGTTCCGGTGAAGACCAACAGGGAAGGTATTTACGTTGCAGGTGTGGTTGCCGAGCCAAAGGACATACCTGAGAGTGTCGCTCAGGCGAGTGCGGCATCTGCGATGGCCTCTGCCATCATTGCGGCTGAGAGAGGAGAGATGGTTGAGGAGAAAACCTATCCGCCTGAGAAGAACGTGATAGGTGAGCCTCCACGCGTTGGCGTTTTCGTCTGCCACTGCGGAATAAACATAGCCTCGGTTGTTGATGTTAAGAAGGTTGCAGAGTTTGCAAAAACTCTGGATGATGTTGTTCATGCTGAAAACGTGCTCTTTGCATGTTCAGCGGACACGCAGGAGAAAATAAAGAGAGCCATAAGGGAGTACGATCTCAACAGGGTTGTTGTTGCAGCCTGCACCCCCAGAACACACGAGCAGCTTTTCAGGAACACGCTGAGGGAGGCTGGGCTGAACCCCTACCTCTTCGAGTTTGTCAACATCAGGGAGCAGTGCGCCTGGGTGCACATGAAGGAGCCTGAGAAAGCCACAGAGAAGGCAATGGAGCTTGTCGCTGCGGGAGTTGCCAAGGCAAGATTGCTCGAACCCCTCCCGTACGTGGAGGTTGGAGTTGACAAGAGGGCTCTGGTTATTGGTGGTGGACTTGCAGGGATGACTGCAGCGCTGGAAATAGCGAGGCAGGGGTTTGAGTGCTACCTGATTGAGAAGGAGAAGGAGCTGGGAGGAAATCTGAGGCATCTGTACTACACAATTGACGGGAAGAACCCGCAGGAACTCCTCAAGGAGCTTGTTGAGAAGGTGGAAAGGGATCCACTCATCAAGGTTTACAAGGGGGCAAAGATCGAGAGCGTTGAGGGCTTTGTTGGGAACTACACCACAACAATCAGCTACGATGGCAAAACCGAGACTCTGAAGCATGGTGTAATAGTGGTAGCGACCGGAGCTGAGGAGTACAAGCCGAAGGAGTTCATGTATGGGAAGAGTGACAGGGTTATAACGCAGGTCGAGCTTGAGGAGAAGATAGTCAAGGGAGAGAAGCCGAGCAGCGTTGTGATGATACAGTGCGTGGGCAGCAGAAATGATGAAAGACCGTACTGCAGCAGGATATGCTGCCAGACTGCGATAAAGAATGCCCTCAAGATCAAGGAGCTTAATCCAGATGCCGACGTTTTCATCCTCTACAGGGACATCAGAACCTACGGTTTCCTTGAGAAGTACTACAAGGAGGCTGCCGAGAAGGGAGTTGTCTTCATAAGGTACGATCTGGACAGGCAGCCTGATGTTAGGGAGGAGGACGGCAAGGTTGTGGTCGAGTACTACGACGAGGTGCTGGAGGACACTGTGATAATAGAGCCAGAGTATGTGGTGCTGAGCGCCGCAACAGTTCCGAGGGGGGACAACGAGGAGATATCAAAGCTGCTCAGAATTCCGCTCGATGCAAACGGCTTCTTCCTTGAAGCCCATCCGAAGCTTCGCCCCGTTGATTTCGCATCTGAGGGAGTATTCCTCTGTGGTATCTGCCACAGTCCCAGGCTGATTCCCGAAACAACGTCTCTCGCTCTTGCAGCAGTTTCGAGGGCGTTGACAATTCTGACGAAGGACAGGATCATAATGGAGGCAACAAAAGCTGAGGTCAACAGGGATCGCTGCGATGCGTGTGGCATGTGCGTTAAAGCCTGTCCGGTTAATGCGATTGAGATAAAGGAGTTTGAAACCCGTGGCGGTACAGTTCTTAAAGCTGATGTCAACAAGGCCCTCTGCCTTGGATGCGGAGTGTGCAGCGCAACCTGTCCCAAGGCTGCGATCGTTGTTAAAGGCTTCACCTTCGACCAGATTAAGGAGGCGGTTGAGGCTCTTACCGAGTTGAGCGAGCTGGTGGGTGGTGAGTTATGACGGATCCGAAAATAGTTACCTTTGCATGTAACTGGTGCAGCTATGCGGGAGCAGATCTTGCGGGAACAAGCAGGTTGCAGTACCCGCCAAACATCAGGATTGTTAGAGTGATGTGCTCGGGAATGGTGAACCCTGCGTGGATCATGTACGCCCTAAGAAGGGGCGCTGATGGTGTTGTCATAGCAGGCTGCCATCCGGGCGATTGCCACTATGGGGTGGGCAACTACTACGCCAAGAAGAGGTACGAGCTGCTGAAGGCTTTGCTCGACTTTGTTGGCTTTGAAGATGAGAGAGTGAAGCTTCTGTGGGCTTCAGCATCGGAAGGAAAGAAGTTCGCTGATGAGATGGCGAAGTTTACTGAGGAGCTCAGAAATCTCGGTCCGCAGGAGAAGCTGAGGTGATGGGATGAACGAAATGCTTGATGAGGTTAAGAAAATCTGCAGAGAACTGCTTGAGAAGAAGGAAGTTGATGCCATAGTGGCGTGGAAAAAGAAGGATTCTGAGGCGAGAGAGGTTCTTACCGTCATCAAATCACCAGAGGAGGTTGAGCAGATCTCTTTAACCCCTCTCTCCACCAGCAACCCCGCAAGGCTGGTGATGGAGATTGCGAAGGACTACAAGAAGCTTGGCGTTCTGGCAAAGGGATGTGATGCAATGGCGATAAGGCAGCTAATCATTGAAGAGAAGCTTGACAGAGACTCCCTTTACATTATCGGTATCTCCTGTCCGGGAGTTGCGGACTACAGGAAGCTGAGGAAGGACTTTGGGGTAGTGTCTGCAGTTGAGATGAAGGGGGAGAGGCTGACGGTTGACGGGAAAGAAGTTGACTTTAAAGACTACATCTTCGAAAACTGCCTCTACTGCCCCCACCCCACCCCGGTAGAGTACGATGTTCTTGTGGGGGAGAAGAGGGAGGGATACAAGGGGTTTGAGGATATTGAGGATATAGAGAACATGAGCGAAGAGCAGAGATGGGAGTACTGGATGAAGGAGTTCGAGTTGTGCATTCGCTGCCACGCATGCAGGAGTGTCTGTCCAATCTGCTACTGCACTGAGTGCATTGTCGATCCAACAAACCTCGCAGTCTCACCCATGAGCACGGCTGAGGAGAAAGCAACATATCCGAAAATACTTGGGAGGCAAGTTTCTGCAAAGGATAACCTCGTTTACCACATCATCCGTGTCCTCCATCATGCAGGAAGATGTGCTGGATGCGGTGAGTGCGAGAGAGCTTGCCCAATGGAACTGCCATTGAGAAAGCTTGAGAGGAAGCTCGAAAAGGTGGTCAGAGAGTACTTCGGATTCAATCCGGAGGAGGAAACTATTCCCTTCCCATCGAAGCTTGACATAATGGGGTGATAGAATGAAGGTTTACGGTGATTACTTCTTCCAGGATCTTGCTTCAAAGCTTAGGGAGAAAGGGTACACGATCTACGCACCGGTTAAGGTTAAGGACTACTGGCTTTTCAAAGAGGTTGAACCTGAGCAGATCGAGCTTCAGGATTACACGAACACCCTCAAGTCGGCCAAGGAAGTGGTCTTTCCTCAAAATGAGGTTCTGATCAGGTATGGAGAGTGGATAGAGGAAATTCCATCTGATAACTCAAAGAGGGCAGTTATGGCCGTTAGGATGTGCGATGCAAAGGGAATAGCTCTGCTCGATAAGGTCTTTCTGGAGGACTTTGTTGATCCCTACTACAAGCAGCGCCGTGAGAATGTGTTGCTTGTTGGGTTGGCATGTAAAACAGCATGCGATTATGGCTTCTGCACGAGTTTCAACCTTAACGAGGGGCTGGACATCATAGTCTATGAAATAAACGGCGGATACGCTTTGAAAGCTTTGACGGAGAAGGGAGAGGAGGCTTTGAAGCTGCTGAATGTCAGGGATGCTGACAGTGAGATCCTGAGGGAGGTTGAGGAGGCCGAGAAGAAGTTCAGGGAGTCCTTTAAGAGATCAATCGATCCGGCAAAGGTTAGTGAGAAGATGCCGGAAATCTTTGACAGCGAGTACTGGAAGGAGGTTGCGATGAACTGCATAAGCTGTGGAGCATGCACATACCTCTGCCCCACGTGCTTCTGCTTTGACATGCTGGATGAGGGCGAGATCAAGGGCATAAGATATCGCTGCTGGGATTCCTGCCAGTTCCCCCTCTACACCTTGGAGAGTTCAAGCCACAATCCCCGCCCGGAGAAGTGGCAGAGACTCAGGAACAGATTTTACGACAAGTTCCTCTACATGCTTCGTAGGAAGGGAGAGTACTACTGCGTTGGATGCGGGAGATGCATAGAGAAGTGTCCTGTGGGCATAGATATTGTTGAAGTGCTCAACGGTATGAGGTGAGAAGATGATGGAGAGCGTATTGGACAACCCCTATGTGCCATACAAGGCAGAGATAGTTGAGGTAAAGGATGAGGTTAAGGGTCCAAGACCGATAAAGACCTTCAAGATCAGGCTCACCGATAGGGAAAGATTTGACTACATGCCCGGTCAGGGCTGCTTGGTGTCGGTCTTTGGCAGGGGAGAAAGCTGGTTTACCATAGCCAACTCCCCCACCAGGCCGGATCTTGAGTTCAGCGTTCTGAAAACCGGGAAGGTTACCACAAAGCTCCATGAACTACAACCAGGAGATGTGGTTGGGATAAGGGGGCCGCATGGCAGAGCTTTCCCCGTTGAGGAGTGGAAGGGGTTGAACGTTGTAACGATTGGTGGTGGTATCGGCCAGACACCCCTAAGATCAGTCTATCAGTGGGTGATAGACAACAGGAAGGACTACGGTGATCTCACGATAATTTACGGTGCCAGAAGCTCACAGGATCTATGCTACAGGGAGGAGCTCTTCCAGCTCATGGAAGAGGGATACAACGTGCAGCTTTCGGTTGACAGAGAGGAGGAGGGATGGAAGTACTTTGTTGGCTTTGTCCCGGATAACGTGAAAAGGCTGAAACCGGATCCCAAAGACACGGTTGCGATCGTTTGTGGTCCACCGATCATGATCAAGATAACTTTGAATGTGCTGAAAGAGCTGGGCTTCAAGAGTGACCAGATCTACACAACCCTCGAAAGGAGAATGAAGTGCGGAATAGGGAAGTGCGGGAGGTGCAGACTTGAGGGCTTCTACGTCTGCAAGGATGGGCCAGTTTTCAGATACGACGAGCTTGAGGCAATGCTGGAGAAGGCGTGAGGTGAAAGCATGACGATCAGGCTTAGTGAGGAGAGAAATAGGGATCTGATTCAGGAACTTGTTGAGCTTGGCGGAGAGGATCTGCTCAAGTGTTATCAGTGCGGCACCTGCATAGCTGATTGCCCTACAGGCATCTCCGAGGAGCCGCTCAGCCCAAAGAAGCTCATCTACATCTGCAAGCTTGGGCTGGCGGAGAGGCTGATAGATGATGAATCACCATGGAAGTGCGTAACCTGTGGTGCGTGTGAGGAGCGCTGTCCGAGAGAGGCTGAACCCTTCGAGATCATCCTGACCATAAGGCGGTGGCAGTGCAAGGAGGATGAAACCTACATTCCCCTCGTGCTGGAAGAGATCTACGAGAGAGGGCATACACAGAACGTTTTCAATCCGATGAGGGAGGAGCTTGAACTTCCAGAGATCGTGACAGTTGCTGCGGGTGGGGACCTTCTTGAGAAGTTCAGGGAGATGCTGAAGGAGACTAATGTTGTGAAGTATCACGGATACATCTTCGGGATAGAAGGGGAGGGATAAAGAGAGGTGATGCCATGAAGGTTGGACTCTTCCTCGGATGCAACATGCCCGCATTAAGGCCAGACACTGAGAAAGGCATAAGATCATCCCTCTCAAACCTTGGTGTTGAGATCGTTGAGCTTGAAGGAGCGGCATGCTGCCCAGCCTACGGCACCTTCTGGTCTGTGGATGAAGAGTCAGCCCTTGCCATAAACGCCTGGAATCTTGGCATTGCAGAAAGCAAGGGCGTTGACATGATCGTTGAGTGTGGGAGCTGCTACTCTTCGCTCCGTATGGGAAGGCATAAGCTCCTCAAGGGGAAGCTGGACGAAATCAACAGAAAGTTTTTGGCCAAAGTTGGAATGAAGTATGAGGGCAGGGCGAATGTTAGGCACATAACAGACTTCATGTACAACGTTGTTGGTTTGGAGAAGATCAAAGAGAGCCTGAAATACTCAATGGAGGGATTGAAGGCTGTTGTGCAGATACCCTGCCACGTGATAAGGCCCAGCAAGATTGTTGGTTTTGATGATCCAGAGAAACCCTATGTGATGAGGGAGCTTACAGAGGCCCTTGGTGCCGAGTCGCCAACCTTCTCAAGATGGAGACAGTGCTGCGGTGGAGCTGGTGGATATGCCAGGCATGACAGAAGGGCTGCGATGGAATTTCTGAAAACAAAGCTTGATGCGATGAAGGAAGAAGTTGATCCCGACTGCATAGTTGTGTCGTGCATAACCTGTCTGATGTGGATGGATGAGGCTCAGGAGGAGATGAGGAAGCAGGGGCTGATAGACTACGAAATTCCAGTCTTTGACTACAACCAGCTTCTTGCCATCTGCCAGGGAGAGGATCCGAAGAAGGTTGCCTGCATAGCTTCCACACCAAGGGATAGAGTTATAGAGAGGATTCTGGAAAATAAAATTTAATTTTTATTTTTGGCTGAGATGTGATGGCCAAAAACGTTAACTGTTCTCACAAGTAATATTAGTAAATGAGTGTCGAGGAGATAGAGATACTAAGGGAAAGAGCAGAAAAATTTCTCGAAAATGGGAGGTATTTGTTATCCAAGGGTGTTCTTGACATTGCAGCTTTCAACATCCAGCAATCCGTCGAACTTTACCTTAAATACAGGCTCTTCTTGCTTGCTGGTGATTATCCGAAAACGCATTCGATAAAGAGACTGCTCAAGGAGATTGGGAAAGTTACGGATAAGCTTGAAGAAGTCCGAAAGTTCATGGAGGAGAACATAGACGGCATATCTAATCTCGAAAATGCGTACATTACATCTCGCTACATTCCAACTGAGTTCGAAAGGAGAGAGGTTGAGAACATGCTGAAGCTGGCAGGGAAAATAAAGTCCCTTGTCGAAGGGCTATGAGGTTGATGGATGCTGTAAGGGAGATTGCGTGGGAAGAGAAGAAGTACTTCGAGAACTACATGCACTATGCAAAGTTGATAAAGAAAAAGGCTGAATCTCTGCTCGGAAGAGTGGAAGTTTACGTCTTCGGCTCTGTAGTTGAGTGTAAAAACACGGCAGCGAGTGACATAGATGTCCTAATCGTATCTGAAAACGTTCCCAAAAGTCAATGGGAACGGGCTAAAATAAAGGGGGAGATTTTGAAGGAGATAGACGTCTTTGCACCCTTCGAGATTCATCTTGCCACTCCAAAGCAGTTTGAGTGGTATAGAAGGTTCGTTGGGAGTATGAGGAGAGTCTAAAGCTTCAATGCGTTGATGGTTTTGTTATTACGGCGGATCAGTACTTTAAGTCAAAGTTTATAAATTTAAAATATCTTATCTACATATAATTTATATTACCGTGCGCCTGTGGTCCTTGTAAATTCTGGATGCGATGAACGTCTGAAGGTGGTTTACCCTGATGCCATTCTTCCTAAGCCATTCCATGAACTTTCTCCTCTCTACTCTGTATTCCTCGATATCTCTATATCTGACGATAAAACCGAGATCGTAAGCTGAACCTACTACCTCGAACACACTCTCCACAAAATCAAGCTTTTTCAGATGTTCAATTAAAAGATCCAGCTTATCTTTTGATTCGATACCTATCTCCAAGAACACAACTGATATTACGTTTAGTCCGATTTTTTTATAATCCACAACCCAGTAACCCCCTTTCAGCTTAATGACATATCCAGCACTCTCCAGAGCTCTCATCCTGTTCTGAACAGTTCTAAGAGTTATGTTTAGAAGCTTAGCGATCTCACTCTGTGTTTTTCCTTTCAGCACATATTCTATGATCTTTTTATCGATTTCGTCCAGTTCGCCTCTGCGCATAATGTGAAGTAACAGATTAAAGCTATAAATTTTACTACTACTAAAAAGGTCATCGATATCGTAAAAAACGAAAAGTTTATATGCCATTATATTTTATAGCAAAACTGGTGAGAAGGGTATGAAACGTGCAATCGCCCTTGTAGGGTTGGTACTGGTACTTGCAGCACTCCTACCAATGTGCGTTAGCCAGGAGACGGGAGCACCAAAAACCTCCGAAACGCCAAAAACCCCTGGGACAGAGCTGAGTCCAATAACGATAAGAATTAAAAGTGGTCCGACAGGAACAACATGGTACTCCCAGGCTTCGGCTCTCGCTGGAATAATAGAGCGAGAAATACCAGGCAGCAGCGTAACTGTCGAAACTGGATCTGCCATTTCCAACATCGTGCTCGTTGAAGAAGGAAAAACTGACGTTGGATTTACGTTCGCATCTTTACTTCCAGCTACCGTCAAAGGAGAGGTAATTGCTGAAGTAGGAGGCAAAAAATATTTCGAAGAACCAGCGGAAAACGTCAGGGTGCTGTGCTACACCTCAACAGCTTCGTATGTACTGATAACAACTGCTGATAAAGGTTGGAAAAGTGTTGAGGATTTAAAAGGAAAACCGATAAGGTTCGTCACATATCCACAAGGATTTGTCGCCCGATACATGGGGGATAAAATCTTGGAAGCTCATGGAATAACCCATGACGACATTAAAAGCTGGGGTGGCCAGGTCATAATTGTCAACAAGTATCGCGAGGCTGTCGATCTTCTTGCCAAGGGTCAGGCAGACGTAATTGTCTATACAATGGCGTCGTACGCACAATCACCGGCTTTAACAGAACTGGAGGCACAGAAGGAATTTACTATTTTAAAGCTCTCAGATTCTGCGATTGAAAAACTCACCTCGGAGATGCCAGTGTTTATTATGACCGTTAAAAAGGGCTTGCACAAAAGCATAAAAGAGGATATCAATGTAATATCTGATGTTACGACCTATCTTGTCCCCAAAAACATGCCTGAAGAGACGGCTTATACTTTGGTTAAAATGATAGTCGAACACAGAGGAGAAATTGCCAAAGTGCAGAAAGAGTGGGCATCGTTTGAGCCCAAGGACTTCGTAAGGATGTATGGAAAAGCAGAACAGCCACCATTGCATCCAGGAGCAATGAAATACTTCAAGGAGATTGGAGTGCTGAGTTAATTTTACAAATATTTTTTATGGTGGGAATATGACCGAAGAAAGAAAGTTGGAGGGGAGAACAAAAACTGCAGTAGAACTGCTGGCCTTCATCACCACTTTATTTGCTCTGTACGTTATAACCTTCGGACCACTTTTGGGTTACCTTAGATGTGCAGCCATATTTATGACACTAACACTTGTCCTCACTTTCGTTATATATCCAGGAAAAAGTGGATGGGAAAAAGTTAATCTCCTCGATATATTATTTATTGTGCTGACTTTAGTCTCTATGGGATATATAATTTTTAACTATGATTATTTACTATTAGTAAGAATGGAAGATGTGACCCCGGTTACAACTCAGGAGATCGTGCTGGGGACAATAGCCCTCCTTGTAGTACTGGAGGCCTCAAGAAGGGTTGTAGGACTCCCAATGGCGATCATCGCAGTTATTTTTATTCTGTATACTATGCTTGGCCAACATTTACCTCCCCCCTTCTCCCACCCTGGATTCCCGTACGACTGGATTATAGAGAAGCAATACCTGACTTCAAGGGGGATCTTCGGTTTACCAGTTTCTGTCGTCATAAGTCTTGCATACACGTTCGTCTTTTACGGAGTCGCGATGTCCGAGATGGGTGTCATAAAATCCTTTCTTGATTTTGCCTACAGGATTTTTGGAAAATCCAGAGGGGCTCCGGCAAAGGCATGCATTAGTGCTGGGACATTAGTGGGAATGGCAAGTGGGTTGCCGATGTCCTCTACATACATCATAGGTATTCCCACAATACCAGAAATGATACGAAGTGGTTACAAACCTAATGTCGCTGGAGCGATAGCAGCAGTCACCGGTACTGCAGCCCAACTTATGCCGCCTGTTTTAGGTGTCGCAGCATTTGTTGTGGCACAACTAATGAATGTTCACTACACACATGTTGCAAAAATGGCGCTACTACCAGCCATACTTTTTTACGTTTCCTTTTTCATAATCACACACTTAGAAGCGGTAAAGCACAACATTGGAAGAATTGAGCAGGAGATACCACCTATACTTACTGTACTTAAGGAAGGGTTCTACATCTTTTTAATATCGATATGTGTCTTGGTATACTTTCTCGTACAGTTCTATCCCGCAGGTCTTTCAGCTCTTTACGCAAGCATAACTGCAATCCTACTGGGACTCCTAAAGAAAGAAAACAGGAGCGTTAAACTCATATATAGAATTCTGGTGCGAACTGGTATACTATCTGTATATATCGGAGTGGCCTGTGCTGCAGCTGGGGTCATTATTGGATCATTGGTTGAGAGCGGTCTGAATATCAAGTTCGCATCGAGCGTCATATCTGTTGGTCATCAGAATTTGTTTTTGGCGTTAATCCTGTCTGCTGTCAGCGTTATGGTGCTGGGTATGGGTATGCCGAGTATACCAGCGTACATAACCGGCGCTTCGATCTTTGTTCCGGCTTTAGCGAAATTAGGAGTTCCTGTAGAGTGTGCACACATGTTCGTCTTCTATTATGCACTACTGTACGCAATAACGCCCCCTGTAGCCTTTGCTGCATACGCAGGAGCACAGATAGCAAAGACCGACATACTGAGAACCGGTTTTTCCGCTATGAGGATAGGATTTGTGACGTACATAATACCCTTCTTCTTTGTCTTCCATCCAGCTTTGCTCCTCTTGCCAGATACTAGTACTCAGGAACTGTTAATAGGTCTTGGGGTGACGACATTTGCTGTTATTTTAATAGCCATGGGTCTGGCTGGTTTCTCGGTAAGACCACTGAACATAGTGGAGAGATTTCTGCTAATTGTATCTGGAATGGTCATGGTTTACCCCAATACAGTAACTACAGGTACTGGGGTCCTACTGGCTGGAATCGTACTCGTTTGGAGTTGTTTTACGGCAGGATATAATATCAACCGATTAAAAATATTGAGAGGCGATAGAGGGGGTGGTCAGAGTTGAAGAAAAGAACACAAAAGTCAAGTAGAGAGTACGAGAGAAAGTTAATTTCACCAGAAGAGGCTGCAAATTTGGTAAAGGACAACCACTATGTGCATTTCGGGGGTTCCGCTAACACTGCACTGATAATCGACAAGTATCTAGCAAAAAGGAAGAATGAGTTAAAGAATGTCACAATTGGAACACATATAGATATACACTACTACGAGTTCCTGAAAGCTGACCCAGAAGGTGAAACATTCAGATGGGTAAGCGGTTTTCTGGGTAGGGCTGTACGAAGTTACAGCAAGAAAGCGGGACCGTTTATGTATAGGCCAGAGCCATACCATGACGCTCCACGACTTACGCGAGAAGATTTGAAAGGCAAGATTGACATAGCCTACATTGTCACAACACCGATGGATGAACATGGCTACTTCAACCTCAGTCTTACTTGCTCCTACATGAGAGCTGTTGCAGAGGCTGCAAAAACGGTGGTGGTTGTTGTAAGGGAAGATCTGCCCTGGGTTTACGGCGGTTACAATGAGTGCCTGCATATATCCGAAGTTGATTATGTCGTTGAAGACAATGAGTTCAAAACTCCAGCCCTTCCAGCACCACAGCCAAGCAAAGAAGATGAGATGATCGCAGAAAACGTAATCGAGGCTGGCCTGATAACTGATCGTTCTACGATTCAGCTTGGCATAGGAGGTCTACCTTCGTCGGTTATGAAACTAATAAGAGAGTACGGTTACAAGGATCTTGGAGTACATACCGAGATGATGAACGATGGTATCATGGACCTGATTGACGAGGGCTTGGTAACTAACAGATACAAAAAGCTCGATCAGAACAAAACTGTCTTTACTTTTGTTCTTGGCTCGGAGAAGCTTTACAGATACTTGGATCGTAATCCAGCTGTAGCGACATGTCCCGTTGACTACACCAACGATCCCTTCATAATTGCCCAGCAGCCGAGGATGTTCTCGCTCAACCAAGCTGCGCAGATCGATTTGACGGGTCAAGTTAATTCCGAACAAATGGGTTCAGCTGGTAGGCTTTACCAGGTAAGCGGAACCGGTGGACAGCTCGATTTCGTTATGGGCTGTCTGTTTAGCAGAGATAGAAAAGGCAAATCTGTGCTCGCTCTGTATTCGACACACAAGGGAAACTCGAGGATTGTTCCTATACTGCCAGAAGGTTCGGCTGTAACAGTTCCTCGCTCAATGGTGCAGTATGTAGCAACAGAATGGGGAGTTGTCTACCTTAGAGGTTACAGTATAAGAGAGAGGACTGTAGCACTGATAAACATAGCTCATCCTGACCACAGAGACTGGCTTATCAAAGAGGCTAAAAAACTCGGGTTATTTCCGCCAAAATACACGCCGCCGGCCGGAAAGCCGGAGAATGTGATTGTTAGGAGGGATTAGATACTGGTGTAGGTGATAGTGTGAAGGTTGGTGTTGTTGGTGTCGGATGCTCGAAGTTTGGAAGAAGAGATGATGCTACACTACAAGAGCTTGCGTTTGAGGCGGTCAGCGAGGCTCTCAGCGACGCTAACATGACTCAGGACGACATAGACATCAGCGTCGTTGGATGCGTTGGAACGAGGAGCTACGAGCTCATGCCAGCCGTACCGGTGAACGAGTACTGCGGCTTCGCCGGTAAAGGTCCGCTGCGTGTTGAAGCGGCGTGCGCAACCGGTAGTGCTGCAGTTTACACGGCCTATTCATCGATCGTAAGCGGTATCGCCGATGTTGCGATCGCGATAGGCGTTGAGAAGATGACTGAAGTAGAAACCGCCGTATCGCTGGCCATAGGCGGCAGGGGTGGCAACTACCTCTGGGAGTTTCACCAGTACGGCACAACCTTCCCAGCTTACTACGCGATGCACGCAACAGCCCACATGGCCAGGTACGGCACAACAGAGAGGCAGATGGCTCTTGCAGCTGTAAAAGCCCACAGAAATGCAGCTAAAAATCCGAAAGCACACTTTCAGAAGGAGATAACCGTTGAAGACGTCCTGGACTCGAGGATGATCACGTATCCCCTCAAGCTCTACGACTGCTCACCGATAAGCGACGGGGCTGCAGCAGCAATATTGGCGAGCGAGGAGAAGGTGAAGGAACTCGGTCTGGACGCTGTATGGATTGAGGGTATCGGCTATTCATCCGACACATCAAACATGACGAGGAGGGAGAGCTTCGTAGGCTTGAAGGCAACCGTTGACGCTGTCAAAATGGCATATAAGATGGCCAAGATAGACGATCCGCTAAATCAGTTCGATCTCGCAACGGTCCACGACTGCTTCACGATAGCCGAGATTATGGCTTACGAAGATCTCGGTTTTTGCAGAAAGGGTGAGGGTGGAAAGTTCATTGAGAGCGGAGAGAGCGATTTCGGCGGAAAGCTGCCGGTTAATACATTCGGCGGCCTGAAGGCGAAGGGGCATCCTCTTGCCGCAACAGGTGTTGCGATGGTCTACGAAATCGTAAAGCAGCTGAGAGAAGATGCGGGAAGCTTGCAGGTTGATTTAAAGAACTACAGAGCACTATCACACAACGTTGGCGGAACCGGGCACTTCTGCTTGGTTTTTGTTTTCGGGAGGTGATAGGTTGCACATCGACAGTAGAGAACTCCCGATGAGGCACAAAATTCCGGTCGTAAAAACGGAGAAGTACTGGAAGGGGCTTGAAGAGGGTAAGATATACAAAACTATCTGCAGAAGGTGCGGGAGAGAGTACTATCCGCCGCAAGCCGATTGCACCTTCTGCAGGTGCGAAACGGAGTGGGCTGAAGTCGATGGCGAGGGAACTGTTGAGGCATTCACGACAGTTCACGCAATTCCGAAGGGCTTCGAGTGGAGCAAACCCTACACCATAGCCATTGCGAGGTTTGGGAATGTTCGTGTTATGGGCTGGGCGGAGAACGTAAAGGTGGGCGACAGAGTTAGGGCCTACACGGCAAAGGATGAGAGTGGAGTGTGGAAGGTCTATTTTGAGGTGGTCTGATGGTCGATTTTAAGCTGACCCCGGAGCAGGAGGATATCAGGAGGGCTGCGAGGGAGTTTGCCGAGAATGAATTCACACCCGAGCTTATCGAGAAGTGCGACAGGGAGGAATATTACCCGATTGAGGTGGTTAAGAAAGCCAGAGACCTTGGCTTCTCGACGATAAAGATCCCTGAAGAGTACGGGGGTATGGGGCTGTCGCTTTTCGAAGAGTGCTTGGTGACGGAAGAGTTCTACAGGGTGAGCCCCGGAATTGGCAACGCTTGCCTGAGCTCGACCTTCGGTACCGAGCTGATAATCCTCTTCGGCAGCGAGGAGCAGAAGGAAAAGTACCTGAGGTGGGCTACCGAGAAGCACGGAATCTCGGCGATGGCAACAACTGAACCGGAAGCTGGAAGCGACGTGGCCAATGTCAGGACGAAGATTGTCAAAGAGGGAGACGAGTGGGTGATAAACGGCGTAAAGACGTTCATAACGAACGGGAACGTTTGCGACTTCGCACTGGTCTTGGGAAGAACCTACAAAGGCGAGAAGAGACATCACGGCTTGACGTTCGCGATAGTTGAGACAAAGCAGAAAGGTGTGAAGGCGACGAAGATAAAAAACAAGCTTGGGCTAAGGGCAAGCAATACCGCGGAACTCGTCTTCAAGGATGTAAGAGTTGGCGATGAGAACATACTTGGCGAGCCGGGCAGGGGATTCTACTACCTGATGGAGTTCTTCAACCACACCCGTCCGAGGGTCGCTTCTCAGGCAGTAGGCATGGCTCAGGGAGCTTTTGAGCTTGCTTTGAACTACGTAAAGCAGAGGAAGCAGTTCGAGCAGCTGATAGGAGCTTTTCAGCATACACAGTTCAAGATAGCCGAGATGGCCACCCGCATTCAGGCTGCGAGGCTTTTGACGTGGCAGGCAGCATGGTACTGCAGCACAGGTCAGTCCAGGCCGGAAATTTCTTCGATGGCCAAGTGGTTCGCCGGCGAGACAGCTGTATACGTTGCCGACTGGTGCGTGCAGCTCCACGGCGGTTACGGGTACATCGGCGAGTATCCAGCGGAGCGCTACTACAGGGACGCGAAGATCTTCGAGATATACGAGGGAACGAAGGAGATCCAGAAGCTTATAATCGCGAGGAGGTTGATAGGCAAGCTGAGGTGACGGATATGGGCGAGAGGGTCAAGCTCGAATTTGATGGCGAGATGGCAGTGATTACCCTGAACAGGCCGGAAAAGCTGAACGCGCTGGACACAGTAACGAGAAAAGAGCTGCTGAAATCCTTCAGCGAGGTCGAGGAGAAGGCGAGGGTTGCGATAATCACGGGCAGTGGAAAAGCGTTCGCTGCGGGTGCAGACATAAACGAGCTCCTGCAGCGCGACCCCATCGCAGCCTTAGAGGCTGCAAAGCTTGGAACCGAGCTCTTCACGCGCATCGAGGAGAGCGACATCGTTTCGATAGCGGCGGTGAACGGCTACGCCCTGGGCGGCGGTTGCGAGCTTGCGATGGCCTGCGACATAAGGATAGCGAGCAGGAAGGCAAAGTTCGGTCAGCCGGAGATAAACATCGGAATAATCCCCGGAGCCGGCGGGACGCAGCGGTTGCCACGCTTAGTAGGCTTAGGGATGGCGAAGAAGCTCGTTCTAACGGGAGAGATGATAGACGCCGAGGAAGCGCTGAGGGTAGGGCTCGTCGAGGAGATCGTTGACGAAGACAAACTGATGGAGAGGGCCAAGGAGATTGCGAGGAAGATACTCAAAAAACCACCGCTCACCGTTAAGCTTGCGAAAAGGGCGTTGAACGCGTCGCGGAGCATGTCACTGCCAGATGGGCTGCGATACGAGCTTTCGCTGTTTTCGATTCTCTTCAGCACCGAGGACGCGAAGGAGGGAATGAGGGCGTTCCTGGAGAAAAGGAAGCCCGAGTTTAGAGGGAGGTGATATCGTGTTTGGGAAAGTTGGCGTCGTCGGTTTCGGCTTGATGGGAGTGCAGATCGCTCAATTTTTTGCCCAGAATGGCGTGGAAGTTGTAGCCGTCGATGTCAGTGAGGATAAGCTGAAGCAGGGGATGGATACAATAAAGAGGGGAAGGTTCGGACTGCAGAGGCTGGTTGAGAGGGGAAAGATAACAGCAGAGCAGGCGGAGGAAATAGCTTCTCGAATCAAGACGACGACGCGCTATGAAGATCTCGAAGGAGTTGAGCTGGTAATCGAAGCTGTTTTCGAGGACGTGGAGCTGAAAAGGAAGGTGCTCGCCAGAGTTTCGGAAATCGTCGGCGACGTGGTAATAGGCTCGAACACCTCATCAATAAGCATAACGAAGCTCGGGTCAGCCGTAAGGAATCCGGAGAAGTTCCTCGGAATCCACTTCTTCAACCCGGCTCAGATCCAGAGACTCGTCGAGCTTGTCAAGGGGTTGCTGACGAGCGATGAGGTCGTTGACAAAGTAAGGGAATGGCTCTCCAAGCTTGGAAAAGTCCCCGTCGTCGTCAAGGACTCTCCCGGATTTGCCACGACGAGGCTGGGACTCATACTCGGCAAAGAGGCTATGCTGATGCTGCAGGAAGGGGTAGCGACGCCGCAGGACATCGACATAGCGATGATGCTCGGCTACGGCTACACGATGGGGCCACTCGAGACCGGCGATCTGGTGGGCTTGGACACGAGGCTCAGAATATACGAGTCGATGTACGAGATGACGAAGGATCCGAAATGGGCTCCGCCGAAGCTGCTCGTACAGCTCGTTGATGCAGGTTATCTCGGCGATCCGAGCGTTAAACCAGGAAGCAAGGGTGGCGTTTACGAGTACTTTGGGCAGGAGAGAGCCACGCAGGTG
>CBEUCM010000009.1:0-44445 GCA_965541645.1 uncultured Archaeoglobaceae archaeon
CACCTCAATCGGTTGTAGTACATCATGAACAGCTTGCAGAAAAGATTCCAGTTTCTAACAGGATTAAGGCAGCTAATCGAGCAAAAGAATATCTTAATCCTCTGTTTCAGCGAGCTAAACACTGATTCAACCAAACTTCGCTCACCGAAAGGTCTGATGCTCATACTCCAACCCAAGACTTTTCAGAGCATCAATCAGCCAGGGAGCCTTATCAACAACGAATCTCGGCTTGTTCTCACAGTAATCAAGCACTTCCTTAATGAAGGACTTGGTAGTCAGAAAATTCCTGGTTGTGTAGACCCTCATCAGGATGAGCTCGTTTCTCTCCACGTCTATCGCTGCGTAGACGTAATAATGCTTTTTACTGGCTTTAACCACAGTCTCGTCTATTGCTACGAGATTTCTTTGCTTTTTCTCAGATGAAATCGGTAATTTCTCTTCAAACTTCTTTATCCAGTTCCAGACAGAGGTTTTTGAAACAGGATGTACCTCTGATAGAATTTTTGCAGTTCTTCTCACTGATGATGTCTGGATGTATGTTGCTATACCAAGTACTTTAATTTCGAAGGGTACTTTGTTCCTCTCGAAGACTTTAAGCTCCTTAACAATTTCCTTCACTAATTGCATAATTTGATGTTATGTTTTAGATTTATAGGTTTTGGTAATGTGGATATGCTCTGGTGACGTAGGGAAGACCCTAAATTATATATACTTAAAAAACAAAAAAAAGTAAATAACAAAAATTAGAGGTGGAGCGTGTTGAGAAAATATCTTGTATTGGTGGCTCTATTTTCTATGCTGCTGATGGGATGTTCTCAATCTCCACAACCCAGCACGAAGCCATCTGGTATTCCGATATATGGTAACGCCGAACTCTACACCGCTCCTACCATTTACTCCCAGATGATTGGCATACCATCAGAAGGAGTAAATGTAAAAGCATACCACGTTAAAAATGCCAAAATAAGGGAGATTCTTGAGTGGTACAAGGAAAAACTTTCAGATTATGAGGTTGTACAAGATATTACCACAGCAACCATGAGCACAGCTCAAGGGACAGTGGAATACGGAATGCTGATTCTGAAAAAGGGAAATGAGGGAGTGGGTGTTTGGGCTGTAAGCGGTGAAGGAGAGGTTGTGTATTTCCTTGCCACTGGACCTGTTGACAAATTTGGTACTGAGGGGTACAGCGAACCTGTAGAGGGTCAGCTCCCGTCCAGCGATGTTGCATCTGGAGAGGAGCCGATAGAGAGGTATCCTGGATCTGTGATGCTATCGTACTATCGCGACGATACGAATCCTGTAAAGCCTGTTGTTGACATAGACTACGGGACAAAGGACAGTCCTGAAAAGGTTGTGCAGTGGTACAAGACCAAACTAACTTCTCAGGGATGGAAGCTTGAAGATCAGTATTCTGATGAATACAGTCTCTCGCTTTACTTCACGAAAAAGGGTGGAGAGATTAGCATCTATATTGAACGTCCGTCAGATACAACACCCTACACTACCATCTCGGGGGAATGCATACTTGTCACTCTTCCATCCAATGATGTTGTATCCGGAGAAGAACCGGTGGAGAGATATCCCGGATCTGTCATGCTATCACATTTCACATCTACAACCGGCACAACCAGTGGAGTTCACATTATCTACGGATCCGCTGATGACATGCAAACGGTTTACAACTGGTATGTGGCCCAACTCAAAACATGGGGATGGGACGTCAAAATCACAGGATCTGAAAACGGTGAATACACAGTAATAGCGACCAAGGATGGAAGTACGTTGACAATAATGATATCACCGTTAGAGGAAACCTATACGAAAATTGAACTCAATTATGCCTCTTCCTACTAATTTTTAGGCCCAACAAAACGATAAGGAAATGACAAAAAACGCCGGGGGTGGGATTTAATATACATGTTGTTAGATTGCCGGTTGAAAAAGTGTAACGTCTAAATTTGCTCGAACCACAGAAGGTTCTGCTGTATCTCTCCCTTAGGAACGATTATCTCCCCGTCATTGCCCTTCAGCACAACACCCCTTCCTTCAGCAAACATCTTTACCGTAAGGGCGGCTATTATCGCATCCACCTCATCGTGCGAAGCTTCATCGATTTCCACATACTCCTTCAGAGATTCAATGATCTCAGCCAGCCCATCTTTTCTGTGCTTTCTCGCCCTTGGTGCAAGGTTCAGGATAACCCTCGTTGCATAGGGATAGACCTCATAAACCCTGACACCCCTATTTTTCAGCTCCTCAGCAATTCTCATTCCCTGAAGGGCAATTTTACGGAAAAAAGGCGCACCAGATGGGAAAAGGCGGATACCCATTTTGAGAAGCAACCTCTCACACTCACGAAAGGCTCCTTTTTTGGGGAAGCTCAAGGGAGCGTCTATCCCTGCAAACTCAAACTCGACATCAACGTCCTTGTAGTCCCCAAGGTACAGTACCCTCTTGCCCTTGATAACTGCGGCATGACTCCTCTTGGTTCCCACATCTATCCCACAGTACACAGTAAAGGTAGCTGGGAATTAATTTATCTTTCTGCTTGTTTTGTCCAGCAGGTAGGCATAGATCATCGGAAGCGCTATCGTTGCATCACAATAGACAGTCACGGCTTTGGCATCCGCCTTGAGCTTGCACCAGCTCTTTGCTTCCTCAAGCGTTGCCCCACTCAGCCCACCCCACTGCGGTGAATCGCTTGTGATCTGCACAGCATAGTCAAACCCCTCTGCGAGCAGCATTGACTGCAGTGTGAAGTTCTTGGGCACTCCCCCACCAACAATTATCACACCCATCTTGCTTTTCTGGAAGCAAAGGTCGATGATTCTGTTAACATCCTTAAAGAAGTCAATCTGAAGGTCTTTTCGGTAAATCGAGACATGCAGCCCTGCAATGGAGTCGTGGAGGGTTGGGCAGAAAATGGGGATCTCATTTTCCCATGCGATCCTCAAAAACGAGTTCTCGTCTTTCAGCCTTTTGCCAACTTCCCACAGAAACTCGTAACTTGCCATTGTCCCGCTGAGCTCTTCTATGACACCTGAGAGAAACTCCTCTATCTTCTCAAAAGCTTCCTGTTTGATGAAAACGTCGTAGATTCTGTTTATGTTCATCTCAGCCAGCTCAATGTCATCTGCATAAGCCGAGCCAATTTCATGCGCATAGCCAAGAGCCTCCGAGATCTCGTGAACGATGTTCGCCCCAGTGGTAACCAAGCATTTGATGAAGCCGTTTCTCATCATTCCGGCAATGATCTTCCTCATTCCTGCAGGAACCATCGCTCCTGCGAGTGTTAAGAAAACAAAGGCGTCATCGTTGACCATCTCCGCACAGATCTTCGCAGCCTCTGCAAGCCTTCTGGCGTTGAATGCTGTTAAGCTGAGCATCTCTACAAGTTCTGAAACTCTGATTCCCGGTTCAATTTCTGGACTTCTAACGTTCATGAATTTGCATTCAGCACCGATGTTTAAATCTCTTTCAAAAGGCATATATACCACGGGATAGGCCAGCTTTTGATGAAAGTACTGGTAAGCCCCATGAGTATTGAGGAGGCAATCGAGGCGATTCAGGGAGGGGCAGACATAATTGACGTGAAGAATCCGGCAGAGGGGTCGCTTGGCGCTAACTTCCCATGGGTGATCAGGGAGATATCGGATCTGGCAAAGAAGCATGGGAAAGAGATAAGCGCAACCACGGGTGACATGCCCTACAAACCCGGAACCGCCAGCCTTGCAGCCCTCGGTGCAGCTGTTGCGGGGGCAGATTACATAAAAGTTGGGCTTTACGGGGTAAAGAACTCTCAGGAAGCCTACGAGATGATGGTCGGTGTTACGAGGGCAGTTAAGGATTACGATCCAAAGAAAAAAGTTGTGGCTGCTGGATATGGAGACTTTTACAGGATAAACGCTGTCTCACCCCTCAATCTTCCGGACGTTGTTGCAAAGGCGGGTGTGGATATAGTAATGGTCGATACGGCAATAAAGGATGGCACTGCGTTGTTTGACCACATGAAGATCGATGACATCAAGAAGTTCGTTCAGCTTGCCCACGACAACGGTCTGATGGTGGCCCTCGCAGGCAACATCGGCTGGGGGCATATCGATCTGCTGAAGGAACTATCCCCAGACATAATCGGTGTCAGAACCATTGTTTGCGAGAATGGAAGGAGCTCAATGATCAAGAGAGAGCTGGTCACCAGACTTATGGAAGCTGTGCAGGGGTAGAGCAGAGCTTGAGAAGTTCCTGCTCTCCCTCCCTTGTTCCCTTTGCAATCAGCAGATCTCCACTGTAGATCTTTGTGTTAGCTGTTGGTTTGGTAATCCACTCGTTTTTCCTTTTAATTGCTACTACATGCATTCCCGTGTTGCTCTCAACTCTCGCCTCTCCGAGAGTTTTTCCATTTAGAGGGGAGTTCTCGGAAACGGTTATTAGAGTCAACACCTCATCCGTTTCTCTCATCGCCTCCTTGAAAATTGCGGGTATGTCCATCTTGTCGAGCAGAACTTCTGAAATGTCCCTCGCCGCATCGGCTATCAGCTCAGAGCAGTAGGCGATCTCTATTATCGACATGAGGGGTTTTAGCTGTTCCTCGCTGAAATGGCTACTGCACATCAGCACGTTCTTTTCGATCTCGAACTTCATGTTGTCCATTATCTCCTCCAGATATACAACTTCCAGCGCTATGTCGCTGTTTCCGTACAGCAGAGAGGAGTAGGAGAGATCTACGGCAAGCTCCGACAGATTTTTCATCTCAATCAGCAGATCTACAGCTTTGTCCAGCTCTTCAATCTTGATGTCCTCAGGTTCGGGAGGCATGGGCACAGCCTTGCCTGTAACGACCTCGTAGAACCTTGGAACCGCATATGGGTCACCTCTGGCAAACAGAAGGTCATCTTTATACACCACAGTATCACGATCCGGGTTGAATATCCAGCTGAACCCCCTCTTTATCGCTATAACCCTCATTCCGGTTCTCGTGTGAAGTCTAACCTCGCCCAGGGTTTTTCCTGCAATTTCAGAATCTTCCGGAACTCTAACTCTCACAACGGTCTCCTCTGAGTGGTAAAGGATCAGGTTCACTATCTCGTCTGACAGCTTGAAACCCCTCAGAACGAGGGATGAGATGTCTCCAGCAGCACTGCTTATCTTCTGCCCGGCATTGGCGATGTGCAGAATTGACGAAACCTTCTCGGCATCCTCAACTCTCCGTGCTGCAAGGACAGACACAACACGAATTTGCTTAAGCAGGTCAAGAACCTTCGATTCCAGCTCAAGAACTTCTTCGGCTATATCTTCGTTGTTGTAAAGAATGGCAGAATACGCAAGATCGACCATAAGCTCGGTTGTGTCTCTTATGTCCACAAGCAGGTCTTTAACCGTTCGGGGCATTTCAAGTCTGTTTGGCTCTCATCATATATTAATCTTCTTCCACAACCTCCAGCTCCACTTCCCTACCACTCCTGTCGTAGCACTTCCAGCTCTTCATGTCATACGGATAGCAGACGATGATGTGGTACTTGCCAAATCTCGTGAAAAGGGCGAGATCCTCCTCACTTGGCCTGCAGCTCGGGGATGGATGGCTGTGGACTGTACCAAAAACCCTCATACCGATGGGCAGCATGTCCAGGTGTATTATGGCAGAAGTGCCACCTGAAACAAAGGGAAGAAAAATAAGCTCGTCCATCACATCCTTGCTACCGCTCAGCAGTGCGATAAACTCGTCCGGATGAGCGTTTTTCGCAGCTTCGAGTATTGTCTCAAGAAGCCCCCTTGATATCTTCACAGTCATAGAAACTCCCTTGGGTCTGCTATAACTCCTTTGATTGCACTCGCTGCAGCCGTTGCTGGGGATGAGAGGTAGATGTATGCTTCCGGATTGCCCATCCTACCCTTGAAGTTCCTGTTTTGCGTTGAAATACACACTTCTCCATCTGCAAGCACTCCCTGGTGGATACCTACACAAGGACCGCAGCCTGGAGAGATCACAATACCCCCAGCTTCGACAAAGATCTTAAGCAGCCCCATTTCAAGGGCCTGCAGGTAAACTCTCCTGCTTGCAGGTGCCACAATAAGCCTTACACCCTCTTTAACCTTTTTGCCCTTGAGGATTTTGGCTGCAACTTCAAGATCCGATATCCTGCCATTTGTGCATGTCCCGATGTAAACCTGGTTTACCTCAATACCCTCAACCTCCTCGATCTCGGCAACGTTGTCAACATTGTGCGGCTTGGATACCACTGGCGCAAGGTCTGAGAGATCCAGCTGGATTTCCTTCTCGTATTCTGCATCTTCATCAGCCCTGATCTCCCTGTAGTCTTCCTCTCTTCCCATCCCGGCCAGAAATCTTCTTGTGTTCTCATCACTTTCAAAAATTCCAGCCTTAGCCCCGCACTCAACGGCCATGTTTGCAATTGTTAGCCTCTCATCAACGCTCATCCTTGCAGCAGCATCACCGTGGAATTCAAGGGCCTTGTAGGTTGCACCATCAACTCCGAGATCCCCTATTAGCTTCAGTATGACATCCTTTGCAAAAACACCCTTAGGAAGCTCCCCCGTCATCTCCACCCTGAAAGTTTCCGGAACTCTGAACCAGTTCTTGCCGAGGGCTATGGCGACTGCCACATCTGTGGATCCCATTCCTGTTGAGAAGGCAGCTATACCACCATATGTGCAGGTGTGGCTATCAGCACCCACAGCAAGGTCGCCGGGCTTTACGTACCTCTCAACCATGAGCTGGTGGATTATTCCCTCCCCGGGAGGGTTGAAATCCGCCCCAATCTTTTTTGCAAACTGGTAGATGAACTTCTGGTCGTTGCTCAGCTCCTTCCTTGGAGAGGGGGCGGCATGGTCAACGAAGAAATGGGTTCTGTCGGCAGCTTTAACCTCAACCCCAAGCTCCACGACCTGCCTTATTGCCAGCGGTGCTGTGCCATCCTGCAGGGCAATTTGATCTATCCTCGCAACAACGAGGTCTCCAGCATAGGCATCGACTCCGGACTTTTCACTCAGTATCTTCTCTGCTATCGTTTTGCCCATACTTGGCCATCAACTGCAGTCTTTTAAGTTAATCGGTTTGTCATCAGCAATATCGATCGTGATACTGATCGTGTGCTGCAGCCAGTCAAACTTTCGTTTCTCCGCTAATTTTTTATAAGCCGGATTCAACTTGAGGTTGGTGTTTAAAATGCCGAGACTGGTTGACATCGATGCAAAGGACAGGATGATCTTAGAGTTGCTTGAGAGAGACCCTGAGATGTCGCAGAGTGAGATCGCAAAGATCGTCGGGCTATCACAGCCGTCTGTGGGCAGCAGGATAAAGAAGCTGAAGGAGATGGGCATAATAAGCCACGCTTATGGTTTGAACATCAAAAAGGCCGGTTTGCATATTCTCAAAGTGGATATAAAATGCAAAAAACCCGCTGAGATCCTCTCGAAGCTCTCTGGCTGCCCCTTTTTTCTGAACGGGTTCATTGTTGCTGGTGACAGAAATCTGACTGTAATACTCGGGGGAGAGGATCTTACAACCCTCGAAGCGCTGGTGGACAAGCACATCAGGGCAGACCCTGAGGTGTACAACGTTGAGGCCGGGATAATTGTCAGAGCTGAGAGAGATGCGGTTATGCCGATCAAGATGCACATTGAAAGGGCAAGCAAAGCGCCATGTGGTGACAGTGATTGCGGAAGCTGCGAGTACTGGAAGATAAACCTCTGCCTCGGCTGTCCGATAACAGGGCACTACAGAGGTACGATCTGGAAGTAGAATGCTGAGCAGAATCAAGCCTTTCACGACGGAGCTTGTAGCTCCCGTTGCATCATCGCTAACAAAAATCGGGCTTAAACCCAACCATCTCACTGTTCTGGGACTGATCTTCGGGTTTTTTGCAGCCTACTTCATAGTGCAGTCTAATATGCTCGTAGCGGCTTTGTTTGTGCTTCTAAGCAGTATCTGCGATCTGCTTGACGGGGCGATGGCCAGAAGCAAAGACATGGTCACGGAATTCGGGGGATTTCTCGACTCCGTGATTGACAGATATGTTGATGTGCTGCTTTTTGCGGCTCTCGGAATTTATGGCATTAACTGGATTATTGTGGTTGCGGCGATGAGCGGTGCTTTGCTTGTGAGCTACACGAGGGCGAGGGCTGAAAAGATCATCGAGAAGTGCGATGTTGGGATAGCGGAAAGGGGTGAAAGGCTACTGATCCTTCTTGCCGGCATGCTGAGCGGCTACCTGTATGTGGCGGTTCTTATCATTGCTGTCCTTTCCCACATCACCGCTTTACACAGAATTCTGCACACTTACTTCCAGCTTAGGGCTTGAACCTATCTGAAAAACTTCTCAACAAATCTTGCCTCCCTCCTCAGGATGTCCACCTTCTTTTTGAAGTCAATGTTTCCAATTCCAAGATCGTCCAGCTCGATCGTTATTGTTTTGCTGTATCCCATCTCCGCCAGCTCTCTCAGCAAGGCTTCCATTTCCTTGCCACCTCTGCTGGGCTGCACGTGTCTGCTTTTCTCGTCATAGTAGCTTACGTGGACATTCTCTATTCTGCTGTACAGCTCGAAGAACTCCTCCACCCCGCCATTCTGCAGTGCGTGCTTTATATCGAGGGTAAAGGCAATATCATGCCCCTCAACGAACTCCCTAATTTCCTGGGCTGTTTTGCAGAGGTTGTTTACTCTGTTCTCCGAGTTTTCCAGTGCAACTGTTGTGCCTTTGATTTTGGCAAATCTGCTGAGTATTCTGAGATACCTGTTCAGGGAGAGGTAGTCTGCCCATACTGGCTCTCTTGCAGCACTTCTCTTCCCTGCATGCACCGTGACAGGATAAGCCTTTAGCTTGGAGGCAAGGGAGACGGCGTAAAGGCTCTCCCTGAGTGTGAGGTTGCAGAGTTCAACGTTAACCGACACGGGATTCAGATCGAGAACTGGAGCGTGGATGGCCATCTCAAGATCTCTGAAACATTCCAGCTTCTCCATATCTCGATCCACCCAGAAGTAGGGTGTCTCCGGCCAGAACTCGACCCCATCGTATTCTGCAAGTTCTGCGGCTTTGGCAATCATATCCGTCGAGTACTCGTAGAGGAACATGGTGGAGAACAGCAGCCTCATTAAATCCCCCTCTTTCTCCTGTACTCCTCAACCAGCCTCTCGAGGCTATCAATTTTCCTTCTCTTCATCTCCTCAACCTTCTCCGCATAAACCCTCTCAAACTTCTCCGCATTAACCACAGCGATATCATCCCCAACGAGCATCTCCACCTCCTCAACTGAAATCCGTGGGATGTTGTAGCTCTCAAACACCTCAGCAGCGAGATGAGACATCTCACTCCCGCATATCACAGCCTTTATCCCCATCTTGCACAGGCTTTCGGCCAAGGACAAACTTCCACCACTGGAGTCCGCGATGTATATCACATCCCCCTCAGCCACTCCCAACTCTTTCTCAGCCCTCTCCACCTCATCCCGCGTGAATTTTCGCAGAACCTTCACCTCTCTCCAGCCCTGAAACTCCAGCAGTTTCATCCTCCTCAGCAGCTCAATCTTCTCCTTTAAAACTGAGATTTCGTCATCCCTCATTTTTAGCTTTTTCCTCAGCTCGTGTATCTCCTTTTCAAGATTCCTGATGTAGTTGTCTCTCCTTATCCTCTCATGCTCCTCCCTCGATATCGCATTAATGCGCATCCTCAGCTTCTCTATCTCGCTCTTCAGCTCGGACATTCTTTTTGCAAGGATCCGGTTCTCTTCCTTCAGCTCTTCTATGATTCTGTCTCTCTTGAGGATTTCTTCCCTGTTCACCGTATCGCTGTGAACCTTCTTTACTTCCCTCTCCTCCTTGGTCTGAGAGGCGAAGATCTCCTTCAGAGGTGTGCCTCTGATTACCTCGGCCTTAACCCTGTCCGAGTCCATTCCCGCAGGCAACCTCTTCTCCACGTTTATCAGCTTGCTCTTGTAGCTGTTGTAGGCATCGAGGGCTGCAGCCAAGGCATCCCTCTCGTGATCGTTGATCAAACGGTATTTTGCAGTCAACCCCTTCTTCTTCTCAACGCTCAGGTCCTCTTTTGGAGTGTAGAGCACGGCGTTAAAGGAGGCCCTTATCTTGCTGACGAACTCTGGGGGATTGCTCTTGTCCGTGGCAACAACCACGGGCTTTCCGAGAGAGGAGATGTACTCTACAACCTCCCCAGAACTCCAGCTCTTTTTGCTCCTCACATCTATCAGGTTCCCCCGCAGATCGACTGCTGCAACTGCGGTTGTCGATCCAGGATCTATTCCGACTATTGTGTATCGCAGTGTCTTTGAGAGGGGTATGAACTCTATCCTGTCCTTCGCAACAGCCTCAACCTTAACCTGCACGTCCCTGGTTTTGAAGGAGTTGATGGGTAGCTCTCTTCTTGACGCATTCACGAGCAGCACGCCTTTTGATATCCCCCCGTATCCTGTCTTTACGTCCTCAACAAAGTCAAAGCCCATCTCAGCCAGTTTGTTTCTGATTTCCCTGTAGACAGTTCTCACTGAGTTGTGTATCTTCCTGCCGTACTTCTTCTGCCTCCATCCACCCTTGCCGAGGCTCCTGTTTCTCGAAACTGTGATCTTCGTTTTGTCCATGAACACGGAAACTTCGTAGCCTATCCCAAAGCTGGCCAAGTAGGCACAGGCTCTCGCCTCATCGATTGGATTGCGGATGTTGATCCTGAGTCCGAACCTCTTTGAGAGGGCTGGAAGGGATGATCCCTTGCCCGTAACTTGGACAAGCTTGGTTTTTGCCGGGATGTTCTTCAAAAAGAACACCAACTCTTCTTTGGTTTTGAACACCTCATAGATGTTGTCCACAGCTATGATGTCGGGCTTAAGCTCCTTCACCATTCTGAAGAGCTTGCTGCGTGAGACTATCTTCTCCGTTTCGGAACCATCTTCCAGCACAACAACCGCATATCTCGGCTTAATCTTTCCGTGAACGGAGCCACCTACGATATCTACACCAAACACCACGTTCATTCCTGCATGATACTCTCTATCACTGAATTAATATCCTTTTCTATCCCGTAGGAGCGGTTGAAGTAGCTCAGAATGTTTCTGATGTCCCTCTCCAGCACCTCTCTCCATCCAGCCTCTCCAACCTCAACACTCTGCGGAAAGTCGATTATCCAGATTCCCTCCGGGTTGACAAGTACGTTGTACTGGCTGAGATCTCCATGAATAATTCCACGTGTGTAGAACTTTCTTACCTCTTCCAGAATCATTTCGAGCACGTCATGCGGGTTCGTTAGCCGAACCTTAAAGAGTTCCCTTGCGTCGATGAGTTCCATCATGACAGCGTTGCCCTCCCACGCATAGGCTCTGGGGACTGCCAGCCCCTCAAGCTTTTTCAAAGCTCTGAACTCATTTCGCGCAGATCTAATGGCCAGAACTGAGAAGTGCAGGTCTCCGTAATCCCTCTTCTCCTTCACCTTCTTGAAGCTGGTATGTCCGACCTTGTGGAATTTGACAACACACTCCCCGTACTTTTCTGAAAAGCAGTTGAACACGGCACTTTCCTTACCCTCGCCCATCACCTTCCCAATTGCCGAAATCAGTCCCTTCCTGACGAGTCTGTGGAGCGAGTACAGACTCAGCCCCAGAAAAGTGAAGGTTGAACCCTCATACTCGGTAGTTTTGTTCTGCACTATCCTGAGATCTGAAAGGTAGCGGAGAATGTTTCTGGTCTTTTCCTCCCCAAGTCTCGCCCTTGCCGCTATTATTTGCAGCGGTACGTACTCGTAGTCCCACAGATTCCGGAAGATTGACTCCAAGATCTTCCATGAGTGCTTGCCCATTTTGCCGTACAGCTCTGCGAGGTTCACAACTCATTTAACTCGCATGGGTATTTGGATTTTTGTGACATCCTACATCCTCGTCCTTTACTGCGATGAAGATAGGGCAATAGCTGTTGGAAGCTTGGGAGTGATCAAATTCAAGAAGGGGTACTACTACTACGTCGGAAGTGCAAACACCGGTGTCCACAGAATCAAAAGGCACTTTCGCAAAGAAAAGAAAATGAGGTGGCATATAGACTACATAATCTCCCAGATGTATGTTGTGGGCTGTATTATGAGAAAAGACTACGAGTGCGAGCTTGCAGAGAAAATAAGGCTCGAATTCGTACCAAAGTTTGGATGCTCAGACTGCAAGTGCAAGTCGCACCTCTTCTACTCTCCAACCCTCACTTTTGAGTTCCTCTTCACGTGAATCTCCAGACCATCTCTTCCCTCCTCAACTATTCCATTCATGATCTCGATCTCATCGCCTATGTCAACCTTAAAGTACAGTTCTGAATGGCTCTCAAGAACCACCTTGACCCTGCCAGTTTCATCGGACAGGAAAATTTCATTCGCCTTTTCTGGCTCTCCTATGCCGCTAACCCTGCCTTTCACGTTAACGGCTCCTGGTTTGAGATCTCCAATTTTGGTGAACTCCACCCTTATCTCAACATCCATCGGGCTGTTAACGTGCACTTCTTCATCTTTGATGTACCCTTTCACGATAAGTTTCGCACCTTCAACAACGTCTCCAGCTTCTATAACTCCCGCAGCCTCGTTCCAGAACACAACTCTTGTATTGTTGTACAGAATTGCACTACCAATCTTCCCACTTCTGCCCCTTCTCTGAAAGGTCTTCACAGGGAAAACTCTTTTCACTACGCCCTCAACTACTACCCTTCCTTTGGCCCTCAATTCAACTCTTTCGCCATTCTTTAAATTCTTTATGTATTCCTCAAGCATCTCCGCAGTTGTGTCGTCTATCAGCCCACCAAAGTACTCCTTTATGCTTCCAGCATCCGTAGGAATCTCCATACTCCCACCACTCAGGCTCTCCACCACAGGTAGAGTGTTGACAGAAAACCGGCAAGCAGGGCAAGAAGCCCAGCTTTCTCATTTCTGCTTATCCAGCGAATCACCTCACCACCTCCCTTAGCTCATCCGGAGCTGAGGCAAACTCCAGCAGACACTCGTACTCCATAAAATGCAGGGTTCTTGCAAGCACCACTATTGCATGCAAAGGCCCTCCAAAATCGTAGTTTTTCAGCCTCTTGAGCCTCTCACACTTCACCACTTCATCATCACTTCCAGCCCTCGCAATTCCAACCGCAAAGTACTCACCAACCTCTGGTTCAATCTCCGTTAGACGATCAACTGCCTCATCAATCAGCATGGGTTCTGGATTTAAGTCGAGCAGCAAAAGGGTGTGCGCATCAATTCCCCTATTCATCTCAACAATATCAACAGGCACTCTCGATGGATGCCAGCTCACGGTTGCTGACTTGCCAAATCTGTAGCTATGCAAACCTGTTATGCCGCACACCGCACTCATTATGCTCGCTCCGTGAATTATTTTTGTTTTAACTCCCGCTTTCTCAGCTTCCAGCCTTAAAGCAGAATGAGTGGTTGCGACCATTGGGTCTCCTGGTGTTAGTATTACAATGTTCTTGGCCTTTGCCCTTTCAACGAGTTTGTAACTTTTCTCCTCTAAATCGCTCCTGTCCAGAACTTTTATCTCCACACCAAGAAACTCCTCTATCTCATCGATCGTTGACGAGATTCTGGATGTGTAAAATTCAACGTAAACCTCGTCAGCCTCTTTAACAGCATCAAGCCCCCTTGCAGATATGTCCCTGATGTCCCACAGACCAATGCCGACGAAGGTAATCATCAAACAGAAAATTTAAATTAAGCTTTTTACTTTTTCTGCCATGCAGACAAAGGACGTTCTGGAAAAATACTGGCACCTTCCGTTTATACTAATCTCGGTTCTTCTCTCACTTAAGTTCCGAATACTGAACCCCTGGAACAGCGTGTTTACGTGGACCGTCAGATTGGGAGGAAACGATCCGTGGTACTACTACAGGCTTATTGAGAGCACGATACACAACTTCCCCAACAGGATCTGGTTCGATCCCTTCACACATTATCCATACGGCTCATACACACACTTCGGGCCGTTCTTGGTTTACCTTGGAACCATATCTGGATTGCTTACAGGATCAACAAGCGGTGAGAGTCTAAGGGCCGTGCTATCCTTCATACCGGTAATTGGTGGAGTTCTGGTAATGCTACCCGTCTATATCCTTGCAAGGGAGGTTTTTGGAAAGAGAGTGGCGGTAATAGCTGTAATCTTTACGGCCATCGTTCCGGGGCAGTTCTTACAGAGGAGCATTCTCGGTTTTAATGATCACCATGTCTGGGAAGTTTTCTGGATGACCGCAACGATGGCTGCCCTTTCATATTCCTACAACAGATGGAGCGACAACTGGCTGGACAGGAAGAATCTGTTCCTTGCTGCAGTTACCGGCATCATCTATGGTTTGTACATCGACACGTGGGCACCAGCCTTTGCCTTTGGCCTACTCATCGTTGGCTCGATTTACCTTGGAGTAATCTTAGGGAGAAAGGTTGTTGTGCCTGAGTCACATCTGCCCCTTCTTGGGGTTGTGTTTCTGTTCTCATCTCTCGTCTATCTGCCCTTTGCCTTTGCCAACCCTTATTTTTCAACGTCAAGATACTCTCCCTTCCAGCTGATAATGCTTTTGATCTATGCCGCTTTCATGTTCTTCCTGTGGTGGTACAGCAAGTTTACTGCAAAGTTTGGCAGAAGGGAGGCTCTTCTGATAGTCCCAGCAATCATCGCCCTGATCTCACTCCCTCTCCTCGCACCCAGCCTCTTCAAGCAGTTGAGCGTAATTCTAAGGGTTGTGCAGCCGAAGGGTGGTGCACTCACAGTTGCTGAGGTCCACCCCTTCTTCTTCACCCACAGCGGTGAGTTCACGCTCACCAATGCGTACATCCATTTCGGGACCCTCTTCTTCTTCGCTGTGCCAGCTATTGTCTATAGCGCGTACAGGATAATCAAATCCGGAAGGTTTGTTGAGTTCAACCTCCTGATGTGGGCCTTAGCATTATTTGTCGCTCTCTGGGGCCAGAACAGGTTTGCCTACTACTTTGCCGTTGTGACCGTTATCTATGCAGCTTTCGCAATCCACGTAGTCTTCGAAAAGCTGCACTTCTACAAGGCCATCGAGAGTGCCTACAGCAGCAAAGCAAAGTACAGCGTGTTCAGGGTTGTGGTGGCAGTTCTGCTGCTGGTAGCCGCAGTTTATCCGACCTACTCCCTATCAGAATGGGAGAGCTCATATGCAGGCGGTCCGCCAAAGCAGTGGTACGATGCCCTGGTGTGGATGAGGGAGAACACACCCAACACCGATAAGTACGACAGCTATTACTACTCCCTCTATCCCACACCTCCAAGCAACAAGGATCCCTACAACTATCCCTTCGAGACCTATGGCGTTATAAGCTGGTGGGACTACGGACACTGGATCGAGACCATTGCTCATCGCATGCCAATAGCCAACCCCTTCCAGCATGGTATAGGGAACAAGTATAATAACGTTCCCGGAGCGTCCAGTTTCTTTACAGCAACAAATGAGAGCTACGCAGAGTGGGTGGCAGGTGAGCTCAATGTGAGATATGTGGTGTCGGACATTGAGATGGAGACTGGGAAGTTCTACGCTATGGCCGTGTGGGCCGAGGGCGATTTACCATTGGCTGGCAAGTACTACGATGGTTTTATGTACTTCTCCCAGTCCGGCATTGGCTTTGCTAACTCTCAGTGGGATGTTCCGATGAACTCCGTAATCGTACCAGTTAGAATGCCAGGTAAGCTTTACTACAAGACCATGGAGGCAAGATTGCACCTCTTTGACGGCAGCGGGCTGTCGCATTACAGGATGATCTATGAAAGTGAAATGCCGGGTGAGTGGAAGGGTTACATCTCCTTCTACGGAAACGTGAGCGAGGGTGATGTGCTGAAGATAGCTCTGACCGAAGCTTACAAGAGGGCGCTTTATGGCGTAGCACCAACAATGGGCACCCAGGAGGTGCTTTACAAGTACGCCTACAATGAACTCTATTCCAAAGATATGGGTCTGCCCAGGATAAAGCTGAGTCCAAGCGGGTACGTGAAAATATTCGAGAGGGTTAGGGGTGCTACAATTACAGGAAGGGTTCCGGATGGAGTTGATAATGTTGTGGTCAATGCGACTATAATGACGAACCAGAACAGAACGTTCGAGTACTATGCCGTGGCGGAAGTCAACAATGGCACCTACACGGTTACTCTCCCCTACTCTCACGACACCTACTATCCGGTGAAGCCCATCACGCCCTACCACATAGTTGCAGGCAACGTTACCGAAACTTTAACCCTCACTGAGAGTGACGTTGTGGAGGGCAGAACCTTAACGGTTGACCTCGTCTAAACTTTTTTATTTTCTTTGCTGAACTATTGGCAATGAAAACGGTGATAATGGCTGGTGGTTACGCAACGAGACTCTGGCCAATAACGAAGTCAAAGGCCAAGCCCCTGCTGCCGGTGGGCACTAAAAAGATCGTGGATATAGTTTACGAGAAGGTATCCAAGTTCAACACTGAAATTCTTCTCTCAACAAACAAGAGGTTTGAGGAGGATTTCAAAAAGTGGGCCGAAGATAAGGACGTGGAAGTTGTTGTGGAAGATACAATGCGGGAAGAGGAGAAACTGGGGGCTGTTAAGGCATTGGCACAGATCGCCAAGGATATTGATGAAGACTTTCTCATTATAGCGGGGGACAACATATTCTCCTTCGACCTGCAACCACTTGTTGAGCTTTACAGGAAGAAGCAAAAGCCAGTTACAGCCCTCTACGATGTTGGTGACTTTGAGCTGGCCAAAAGATATGGTGTTGCAGAATTGAAGGGAGATAGGGTGGAGAAGTTCTACGAAAAACCAGAAAAACCCCCTTCAACTCTCGTGGGCATAGCCATCTACATATTCCCCCCGGAAGTTGCTGATATACTGGTTGAGTACGTTGACAGCACCGAAAGGAGTGACAACCTCGGGGATTTTCTAAGCTATCTCTGCGAGAATGGAGAGGTTTACGGGCAGGTTTTCGCAAACGGCAACTGGTACGATGTTGGGAATCCGGACTCGTACATAGAGGCCTTCAAGTTCTACACGGATAGCTTTGTGCACGAGAGCGTTGAGATTGGAAAGGCTGCTAAGATCATCGAGCCGGTTGTTATTGAGAGGGATGTTGTTATAAGGGGCAGATCTATTATTGGCCCATACGCCTACATCGGGGAGGGCTGTGAAATTGAGTCATCGGATGTGAGTGAGAGTGTGGTTTTTTCGAAGACAATCCTGAAGCGGGTCAGGTTGTGGAGGAGCATAATTGATGACGACTGTGAGATAAGGAATATTGAGCTGAGCGGATCGATAGTGGGGGGACATGCGAGGATACAGAGGGGATGAGGGCAGCGATAATTGATGGATACGTTGACGAACCTTCGTGCTTGGGAGTCCCACCCTACATCGCCCCCTATCCCCGCTACATCTACGGAATGCTTAAGGAGCTGGGAATTGAGGCAAGATATTTTACAATTGATTCTTTCAGACAGCAGAGAAATTTGAGTTTTGATCTTGCAGTAATCATTGCCGGAATAGCCGTGCCGGGAAAGTACCTTGGTGGAAATCCGCTGTCCAAAAAAGAACTCTTTTCGATGAGGGTTGCTGAAAAAACATTGCTCGTCGGACCGATAACTCTTGAACTCACGAAAAGGGAAAAGAGGATGCTGGAGGATATTGGCATTGAGGTCGTGGACTTCCCTTTTGAGGAGAGGCTGTACTCTCTTCTTGGTGGAAAGAACTTTGATCTGGGCAGGTTTGCTGTTAATGGGGTTGAAGTTGTAACCCAGCACCCCAACTTCCCCAACATCATATGTGAGATAGAAACCTACCGAGGGTGCTACTGGGGAAGGTGCTCTTTCTGCATTGAGCGAATCCACAGATTCTGGAGCAGAAGTGCGAAGAACGTTGTTTCTGAGATCAAAGCTCTGTACGATTGTGGGGTCAGGCACTTCAGACTGGGAAGACAGACGGACTTCTTCACCTACCTCGCAGATTTCAGCCATGACATACCAAAACCCAACCCGGAGGGATTGAGAAAACTTCACAGGGCAATTTGGGAGCTGTGCCCCAAGATAAAAACCCTCCATCTCGACAACGTCAATCCGAGGACGATAGCTGAGTATCCAGAGGAATCCAAGGAGATCATAAAGACAATCGTGCTCTTCCAGACTCCGGGCAACGTTGCGGCTATGGGCTTGGAAAGTGCAGATGAGAGGGTTGTCAGAAAAAACAATTTGTGTGCAACGCCTGAAGACGTTATGCTTGCGGTGGAGATGGTTAACAGGTACGGCAGTTCTCCCGGTTATAATGGGCTTCCCTACTTCCTGCCAGGCCTTAACTTCGTAATCGGCCTGAAGGGTGAAACAAGGGCCACCTTTGATTACAACTACCAGTTCTTGGAAGAGATTGCCAGGAGAGGGCTGCTTTTAAGGAGGATAAACATCAGACAGGTTAAGGTGTTCCCTGGGACTCCGATGGGGAAGTTTGGTGACAGAAATCTGAGGAAGCACAGAAAGGAGTTTCTTATGTTCAGGAAAAGGGTGCGGGAAAGGATCGACATCCCAATGCTCAGAAAAGTGCTGCCAAAAGGTAGAAAGATCACCGATTTGAGGGTGGAAGTTCCTGGCAGCTTTTCTCAGGCGAGGCAGCTTGCCACCTACCCAATACTCGTGAACATTGTTGGATTTTACGAGAAAGGCAGAATCCTTGATGCCAGAGTTTGCGATTACAGCTACAGGAGCGTTGTGGCAGTTGAGGCGGACATTGATGTAAATGCTGCCACACTGCAGCAGCTTGAGTGTGCCCTTGGCAAGCTGGGAAGAAAGATTTATGTTAACCGCCCTGTTCATAGCTATGAGGAACTCAGGGCACTGGGTGGTGAGATGGCGGCAGTTTACTTCTCCATAAGAAGCAAGAAGAATTAACAGTTTTTTGAATTAAACCTCCAGAAGTGGATATGATTCAATTGTAAATAAAAAAAATTGAGAATGGAAAAAGCTTTAAACGGGAGCATAGGCGTAGTACTGGTGGTTACATGAATATCTTCGAGAGTCTTTTGAGTAGTGCCAATATATTTAAAAATAGAGACGTGTTACGCCACAGTTACACTCCAGAAAAGCTGCCACACAGGGAGGAGCAGATAAATCAGCTTGCTTTGCTGCTCTCTCCCTTACTCAGAAGTGGTACCCCCTCGAACATTTTTATTTATGGTAAAACTGGAACTGGAAAAACTGCCACGGTGAGCTTTGTTGGAAGACAGCTTGAGGAAGCAAGCAAGAAAGCCAAACAAAACGTTGCTGTACACTACATAAATTGCGAGATTGTTGACACAGCCTACAGAGTTCTTGCAAGCATTGCGAGGAAGTTTGGCAGTAACGTGCCAATGACCGGATGGCCGACGGATCAGGTTTACGATGAGGTCCGGAAGGTGCTGGATAGGAGGAGGGTTAGAGTTCTTGTTGTGCTGGATGAGATCGACAAGCTCGTTAAGAAGGCGGAAGAGGCACTTTATGGTCTGACGAGGATAAACTCGGAGCTGGAGAACTCCAGCATCTCTCTGATTGGTATCTCAAACAACTTGAAGTTCAAGAACTTCCTCGATGCGAGGATAATAAGCTCGCTCAGTGAGGAGGAAATCGTGTTCCCCCCCTACGATGCGGAGCAGCTTGAAGACATACTAAGACAGAGGTCCAAGCTCGCATTTGAGGAAGGAGTGCTGGAAGAGGGTGTTATTGAGCTCTGTGCCGCAATAGCAGCACAGGAGCACGGCGATGCACGAAAGGCGTTGGATTTGCTCAGAGTGAGTGCGGAGATCGCTGAGAGGGAGAGGGACACAAAAGTTAGAGTGGAGCACGTCCGCAAGGCCCTGAAAAAAATAGAGACGGACTACATGATAGAGACGGTGAGAACTTTGCCGGTACACAGTAAGATCCTCCTCTACAGCATGTCCATAATATCTGAAATGGCAGAGAAGTTCACGACTGGAGAGGTTTACTGCGTGTACAAGAAGCTGTGCAGCAAGGTCGGCATAAACTCGCTCACGCAGCGAAGGATCAGCGATCTGATCTCGGAGCTGGACATGCTCGGTATTGTAAATTCGGTGGTGATATCAAAGGGTAGGTACGGTAGAACGAGGGAGATGAAGCTTGAGGCAGACATCTCAGCCCTCAGAAGGGTTCTTGAAGAGGACTACAGACTTCAGTCACTCAAAAAATATGGGGGTGATCTTAAGAAGTTCAATCTCAAGCTTTTTGAGTTGTAATCACTCCTTGGGTGCGTAGTAGCACCTCTTTGGGGAATAAACCCTCCCTTCCGACCTGAGTTCTTTTATTATCTTTGAAACTTCCTTGCTGTCTAAGCCCGTTGCCTTTGCTATGTCTCCTGGTCTTACAGGCTTGCCGGCCTTTTTCATGGCTTCCAGAACAATCTCCTTCGCATCTTCCATGCAAAAATATACTTGACAGAATTTTAAAAGTTTTTGTACGAATATCGCAAAAGTTCTTTATTTTCTAAAAACTATTCCCGCATAACCCACAACCGCACTCCTGTCTGCAACGTCGCCACTTGTTGAGTAGTCCACCAGCTCAGCCCTGGCGTTTTTTGCATTGGCGTAGTTCATTGCAACGGCAATGCAGCCGTAACCACAAACGCTCGCCTGAAGTTTGTAGATCGTCTGGTAGTATTTTTTGACATCCATTGAAAGTATAGAGTTGATCACGATTTCGTCGAGCTTCCTGCACTCGTCGTCCGGAAGGTAGTGGTGCATGTCTGAAGATGCAATAACCACTATTCTTCTACCCGTCTCCCTCTCGGCCTCAAGAATTTCCTCAGCCACCTCTCTCGCAGTCTCCTCATCCTGCAGTCCGAGACAGATGGGCACTATTTTGAAGTCATCGTGTAGGTACTGAAGGAAGGGTATCTGAACTTCCAAAGAGTGCTCGTACCTGTGTGCTGTTTCGTCAACCTCCACTATTATTCTGGGCATGGCGTTTACGAACTCCCTGTCAACTTCAACCTCTCCGAGGGGAGTAACCCATGTGTCGGTTGAGACTGCCACGGGCAGCCCATAGCCCGTGTGGTTTGGGCCGAGAATGACGAAAGTCTCCGCATCTGGTAGGAGAGAGTGCACCTTCCCTGCAGTTCTGCCGGAGTAAACGTAACCAGCGTGAGGGGAGATGCAGGCGACAACAGTGTCATCCTTCATCGGCATGGTGTACTCCCTGAGCATAGCGATGAGCGACTGCCTGTTCGACGGGTAGAAGCTACCTGCAACTGCTGGATGTCTCATGCATTAATTTTGGTTTGAGAAACTATTAAAGGTTACTCGAATCTGAGGGCCTCAATTGGTTCGAGCTTGCTCGCCCTCCATGCAGGGTACAGACCACTCAGAATTGATGTTATCACACCTACAGAGAACCCGAGCACCATGTAAAGCACCGTGGATGGCTGGAACACGTATTTGGCACTCTTCAGTATCAGTGTATCGATGACGTAGCCTCCAGCAATGCTCAAAACGCTTCCGATAGTACTTCCAATCACACCAAGAATTAAGGCCTCCAGAAGGAATATCTTCAGGATTGTGGTTCTGTATGCACCGATAGCCCTCATAACACCTATCTCTCTTGTCCTCTCGATTGTTGACATCAGCATGATGTTGAGAATGCTAACACCCGCCACGAGAAGGGATATGGATGCTATGGCCATCAGGAAGGTGTTTATCTGGGAAAAGGCCTCGTTTATTCTGTCTAAGATTATCTTCAGGTCAAACACCACAACTTTGTCCTCTCTGCTGTTTATTTTCTCCTCTATCTCCTTTTTAACATCGTCAACAAGGTCTAAGGACTTGGCCCTGACTATCATCATCGTGTATCCAACATCGGACAGCTTCTCAAAATCATCCGGGGATAGAAAGATCGCAAAATTTGGATTTATGTCAAACCTTGCACCACTGTCTTCGAGTATCGCAGAAACCCTGAACTCTCTGCCCTTTATCGAGATCTTTGAATTGACCCTCACATCCAGAAACTCCGCAAGGTTCTTACCAACCACACAGCTACCTTTAAGCCTGATAACACCTTTTTCAGCTTTGAACATTTCCTGAACGTCTTTTTCCTTCATCCCGTAAACAACAACATAGGATTTCCTCTTCTTAGATTCGACAAACAGCGACTCAGATTTTATCGCCACGGCCTTCTCAACATTTGGGAGCTTCTCAACTCTTTTTATGTCCTTCACGTCCAGAAACTTGTATCCTTCCTGGAAGTTGGGACTCACGATGAGTTCGTTTGCAACATCCGCAAAATTCTCGAGGACTGTGGCTTTCAGACTTTCACCAAAAATTCCTATGGCCGAGACTGCCATCACTCCAATCAGTATCCCAATTATTGCAAGCAAGCTTCTTACCTTCATCCTTTCGAGATTTCTTCTTGCAAGCTCAAGATACATGCTCTCAGACCTCTATCCTGCCGTCCCTTATCCTGATAACCCTTCCATACTTGGCCAGTGCTGGATCATGAGTGACGAGAACAACGGTAACACCTCGCTCCTCATTCTGCTCCTTTATTATCGACATCACCTGATCTCCAGTCTTGGTATCGAGATTACCAGTCGGCTCGTCGCATAGGAGTATTCTTGGATCGTTTGCCAGTGCCCTTGCAATCGCAACCCTCTGCTGCTGTCCCCCGCTCAACTCGTTCGGCTTCCTGTTCATCGCATCAGCCAGCCCAACGATCTCCAGCAGCTCCTTAGCTTTTTTCTCCCTTTCAGATCTCCCAACTCCTCTGAATATCATTGGCAGCTCAACGTTCTCTAAAGCCGTGAGAGTTGGGATGAGGTTGTAGGACTGGAAAATGAAACCTATGGTTTCCCTTCTGAGGTCTGTGAGCTGGTTGTCGTTAAGTTCTGCCGTATCCACTCCGTTTATAAGCACCCTCCCTCTTGTGGGCCTGTCAAGACAGCCTATCAGGTTGAGGAGGGTTGACTTGCCACTTCCGGATGGCCCCATTATCACGACGAATTCCCCATCCTCCACGGTCATGCTAACTCCGTCGAGTGCCCTGACCTCGTAAAACTCGGTTTTGTAGATCTTGTAAACGTCTATAAGCTCGACAACCCTCATTTCCTGATGTACCTGTACAGTATTGCCCCAACTATTGCAAGCACAACTACGACTGCGATAACAGACACCAGTATTGGATACTCGCTCGTTTCAGGTGGTGGTAGCAGTTCTTCGCCAACTTTGATCTCTCTGTGTATTTCGAACCTTTCCCCAACGTCGTTTGACCAGGAGACGGTTACGGTTGCACTTTTGTTACACTTGATCGGCAGGTCAAAGCTCTGGAAGTCGGATGGATCTATGTTGCCAACGAAGTAGTCTGTCTGGTATTCGCCACAAATGGCGGAGGTATATACATTGTAAACGACACTTCTTCCGTTGTTGCTTATATCTCCAGAAACCCTGGTTTCTGTGCCTTCTGTCACCACATTTAGGCTGGTGATAGACACTGGAAGGGATTCAAGAACATCGGCACTCAGTTTCTTTGCCTGGGTGTAGGTGTTTCCAAACTCATCGGAATATCTGACCGTTATTGTAATGTTGCCTTCTCCGCTTTCGGATGGGCTGAACTTGAACGTAACCCTGCCATTCTCACCACCCGCTATTTTTGGTATCTCTGCTGAATCGCTGAAACCAAAACCCTCTACAGTTACCCTGACGTTAAGAATGTTATCTCCACGAAGGTTTGCCACCTCGACTGGTAGATCTACAACATCTCCAAGATAGATTGTTTTGTAGGGGAGAGTGGCATTTATTGCAATCCCGTTGGATTTGAGCATTCTGGCTTCAATGACTCTGACCACTTCATGGTAGTTGTTCCCGTTGTAGAAGGAGATCCTGAACTTGAGTGTGGATGAGGAGGGTATGAACTTCAAAACACCCTCCGCTCCCTCGCTGCCAACATTTCCGAGATAAACCGACCGAGGTGTTGCGTTGAACAGTGCCTCAACTCTAACGGCTTTAAGCTCAACCGGCGAGGAGACGTAAAAGCTGAGGGTGTTGACTTCTCCCTCCCGCACCGATGACGTGAGAGTTATTGACGGGAAGCTGTCGTCAACAACAACCTGGATGTTCTGTCTGATCGTGTCGTTTTGGGTGGATATGGAGGCAACAACGCTGTACCTCCCGACCTTTTTTGCCTTGATTGAGAAGGGAACTGATACACTTCCGCCCGCAGGAATTTTGCCAACGCTGAGGATTTGGGGTGTAACGTCCACTCCATAACCCGTGAGAGTTACAGAGTTCACGACCACATCTCCTGTTGCTGGGGCAGATATCGTCAGCGTGCATTCAGCATAATCTCCGGGGAGCAGCAATGCTGGGGAAATTTGGTAGCTTACCGAAACCCCCTGGGCTGAAGCAAGGTGTATGGATAGCAACAGCAGCAGCAGTACCACGATCAGTTTTTGCATGAATCAAGTTTGCTATCTGCTATTTATTCTTTTGGCGATCAGCTTATGAGAACCTTCTTAACGCCATCAACCTTCAGTATCTCCTCTACAACCTTACCAGGTATCTTGCTTTCCGTAACAACCGTCAGTTTCGACTCCACGCTAAGCTCCGGATCCTCTCCGAGAATGTAGCGTATGGATATCCCTTCCCTTGCAAGTGCCGACGCAACGCCTGCAACTATACCCACCTTGTGACTCTCTGCGTACACCTCGAGCACACCGAAACCGAGAATTCTGGCAACCTCCGCGATGTTTGCCACCGGCTTTAAAGCAGAGAACACCTTTCTGAGCTCTTCATCACTCTCTATGTTCTGTATTGCAGCTAACACAACCTTCCTGTCAACACCAATCGCATCAGCGATCTTCGTCGGTACAAGCTCTATATCATCGCAGTACGCCTTTCCGTTTTTGACAGAAATGCCCAGTCTCAAAAACTCCTTGGCAACTGCAATCTGGGAAGGGTACTTTTCGAACTTTTCGGCAATCTTTTTCCACATACTCTAAGTTTCAACCAACTATTAAAATTTATACCGTTCAGTCTTACTGTCACTATGCTCGAAGTTGATGGGATATCCAAGAGCTACGGTGACTTTGTCGCTCTCAAAAACCTGACCTTCTCGGTTAATAAAGGCGAGATTCTCGGCTTGATAGGTGAGAATGGGGCGGGTAAATCCACAACCCTGAAGATTCTGGCCGGCCTGATTGAGCCCGACAGCGGAGAGGTAAGGTACTTCGGCAAATCCTTCGATGATAGCACAAGAAAGCGTATAGGGTATCTGCCAGAAATAGATGCGCTCTACGACAACATGACCGTTTCTGAGTACCTCAACTTCTTTTCGGAACTTTATGGAGTTCCAAAGTCTAAATCCAAAAGCATGATGGAAATGCTTTCCCTGCCGGATAAGTTCATCGGGGATCTGTCCAAGGGTATGAAGAGGAAGGTTTCAATAGCCAGAACTCTCCTTCACGATCCAGACGTTCTTATCTACGATGAACCGACGGGGGGTTTGGATCCAAGTACATCGCTAATGATCGCCGGAATTATGAGAGATCTGGCTGAGAGAGGAAAGATCATTGTTTTCTCGGCCCACAACATGTACTACGTGGAGAGAATTGCGGACAGGGTAATTATCATGAAAGGCGGCGAAGCTCTGTATTACGGCGATCTGGATGATCTGATAAGCGGAAGTACCGTTTACAGGGTGGAGTACTCGATTGATGGGAGGAAGGAGATAGCAGAGGTTACAAGTGCCGGAGATCTTGCAAAGCTGCTTGAGAGTATCAGCAAAGAAGGGGGAGTAATTCTTGAGGTGGACAAGGAGGTGCCAAGGCTTGAGAACATATACTTCTCACTTTTAGGTGTGGAATTTCAAAAATGAGGGAAAATTTTATTAATGATTTTTAGCCAACAATATCTTGGGGGTGATAGCCAAGAGGTGGCCAACCTCAGTAACGGGTCGTCGGCTCTATCTCGCCGACGACATTCTTTCCTACCATTTCTTTTGTTTCTTCAACGCTGTAGTTGCCAAGCAACCACATCAGCTTTATCAGTGCAACCTCCGGCAGCATGTCTTCACCCTCTATGACTCCAGCCTTAAGCAAGTCTCTACCGGTGTCGTAAACCCTGTCACATATCCTGCCCCACAGGCACTGGGAGGTCATCACCACAACAGAGTCCTCTGCTATCCTTCTGATGGTCTCGATCCAGTCTGTTGAGACATGCCCAAGTCCAGTGCCCTCAATTACGAACCCCCTGTATCCCTTTGAGTGGTAGTACTCCAGAATGTCGCTGGAAAGACCTGGAAAGAACTTTATGAGGACAACTTTCTCTTCAAGCCTGTCCATAAGCTTCAGCTCCCTTTCGCCCCTCCTGAACCTCCACGACAGCCATTCAACATTCAGCGATGGATAGTCTATCTTAGCTATTGGCCTTGCGTTTACAGATTGAAAAGCATCACGCCTTGAGGTGTGGTTTTTCCTAACCTTTACCCCCCTGTGGACATAACAAAAATCATCGCTGGTTGAGCCGTGCATGGTAACAACAACCTCGCCGAGATCTTCCGTCGCTGCCTTTGCCGCACAGAGAAGGTTCATGGCCGCATCACTGCTCGGCCTGTCTGAACTTCTCTGAGCACCGACAAAAACAACCGGCTTCGGTGTGGAGAGCATGAAAGCGAGGGCGGAGGCAGAGTAGTGCATCGTATCAGTGCCGTGGGTTATTATAACCCCGTCATACCTCTTCAAAGCATCGTACACCCTCCTTGCCAGCTCTATCCAGTTTTTCGGCTTCATGTTCTCGCTGAGTATGTTGTAGAGAAGCTCCGCATCAACGTTGCAGACTTCCGTGATTTCCGGAACTTCAGAGGCTATTTCCTCTGCTGTAAACTGGCTTGTAACAGCTCCAGTGCGGTAATCGACCTTGCTCGCTATAGTACCTCCAGTCGAGATTATCTTCACCTCGGGCAACCCCTCTTTTTTCTCAAGCTTTTTCAGCTCCTGGTGGGGTAAGCTCTCTTCAAGGACTTCAAGCAGCTCGTACTCCTTGAATCCGATGTTGTATCCGTTATCGAGTTTAAGAACAAAGTTCCCGGTGAAGGAGGGCATGGCTATGCCCTCAAAGATCCTGCCCTTGGCCCTAATTCTGACTCTCTTTCCCTCAACCATACAGCTTCACCCCCAGCTTTTCGGCCTCATCGTAAAGAATCTTGAGAGCCACAGCAATCCTACCTCTGAGCGTCCTTATTTTGCTTTCTCTGTTGTTCAGTTCCTCCCTTCTTGTAGCGATCATTCTCTGAACCTCCTTCTCTGCAGTTCCCCCGATGTTTTTCCTGCTCTCCACAGCCTTCTCGACATCAAGCTCCACTTCCCTTATATCAATATTTAACCCAAACTCCCTTGCAGCCCTGCTGACGTCTTCCGGTGTTAGTTTTTCCAAACCCTCAGCCGCAATTCTACCAACTATCTTATGGGCCAGCCTGAATGGCACCCCATAGTTCATTACAAGCATGTCTGCAAGCTCGGTTGCAGTTGCAAATCCCTTTGAAGCCTTCTTGGCCATCACGTCCTCTCTGAACTTTATCTTGTCCATCATGCCGGCCATAACATCGACGGCAAGCTCTGCCCTTCTGAGGGAGTCGTAGAGGAGGGGGTTCATCTCCTGAAAGTCTCTGTTGTAGCTGAAGGGCATTGCCTTGTAAATGCTCATTGCAGCAGTTAGATTCCCGATCATTCTACCGGCATTGGCTCTGATAAGCTCTGCAATGTCAGGATTCTTTTTCTGGGGCATTATCGAGGAGGTGGAGGAGTACTCATCAGGAAGATCCACGAATCCGAACTCTGACGAAAATAGGACGATCTCCTCGGCTATCCTGCTGAGTGACAGCATCAAAGAAGTGCAGACATAGATGGACTCAATCAGGAAGTCCCTTGAGGCTACAGCATCCTCGCTGTTCTCCACAACACCATCAAATCCGAGAATTTTGGCTGTAAACTGCCTGTCTAAGGTGTAGGGGGTGGATGCAAAGGCTGCAGAACCGAGTGGACATCTGTTAACTCTCCTGAAGGCATCCAGGATCCTCTCGAAGTCCCTTGACAGCATGTCGTGGTAGGCTATGAGGTGGTGTGAGAGTTTAGTTGGCTGGGCGTACTGCAAGTGCGTAAAACCCGGCATCACAGCCTTAGTATCTGCCTTTTTGAGAATTGCTTCCATCAGCCTGAGCACATTCTCGGCCAGATCCAAAAGGTGGTCCCTTGCAAACATCCTTAAACAGGTGGCAATCTCATCGTTTCTGCTCCTTCCCGTGTGCATCTTCGCCCCTGCTGATGTGATCTTTGTAACCTCCGCCTCAATCGCCTCATGGATGTCTTCATACTCCTGGTTCCCGTACTCGTTAAAGCTGTCCCTCACCTTTTTTAGAGCTGCGAGTATCTCGGCAGTTTCCGAGTCGGAAAGATATCCTGATCTGTTGAGTGTGAGGACGTGGGCAACATCAACTAAGATGTCGTAGTAGAATATGTTCTTGTCGTGTTCGAGTGAGCTTGAGAGCTTCAAGGCCTTTATGTCCATTCTCTCCTTCATTCTGCTCTCTCTGAGCATACCCGCAGTTTGCAGCGTGCTTAATTAAATTTTTTATAGGGTAATGCAGGCAATGTTGTGTGATACTCAGGGTTGTGAAGTACTCGATACTTCTGGTACTTCTGGCCTTCGCAGTTTTAACCCTTCATTATAACATCAGTGGGGAGGCGTACCTTCCTGAGAACTACTACGAGGTGGCCAGAGAGTACGCACCAAAGGTCGAGAAGCACAATCTCCAGCACCAAAAACCACAAAAACGGGGTTGAGAGATCTGAAGGCTGTACCTCCAGCCAGATCGTAGCTCTTGCTGATGTTGACGATCAGAACTTCTTTGAAGATCCCCAGCTCTCTCATTTTTTCCGCAACCCTCGTTGCAACCTCAATTCTTGCAGCGTTCACCACAACCCTCCTCGCTTTTTTTGCAGCAACTTCGAGCATACTTTCAACATCCTTTGTTCCACCAAGGAATACGAGATCGTAGCTGAACCTCTTCAGAAATTCCAGACCGTGCATTTCCAACACTTCAACATTGTCGTACTTGCCAACTCTCTCCCTGCACTTCTCAACCATTTCCGCATCTATATCAACTGCAAAGACCTTGGCTACATGCGGAGCAAAGAACTCCGCAATCCCGCCATTTCCACAACCAATGTCTGCGAATACATCTTCTCTGCTTGGCCTCAGTTTTGCGAATACAACTCCAGCAACCTCAACCTTCGTTTCCCTCATGCCTGACACCGACGATCATGCTGAAAATACCCGATCCTGCGATTATGAGTCCTGCAAGAAGATCTTCCCTTCCGTGCAGGAATTTCGGCGGCTTTAAGGTTTTTGATGTCACATATGTCATAAAAACAATCGTTGCCATTGTTGCCGAGCTAAAGATAACTGCAGTCATGATTGGATTGTTGGAGGCGAGCATTAGGGGGATCAGTGGCAGGCAGGGTGAAAGGCTTACGGCAAGCAGGATTGCTACTGATGAAGAGTGAACGTGTCTGTGGGGTCTAATGACCGAAATAGCAGCATATGCAAATCCGACAAAGATTAGCAGTGGTGCGGAGATCTCTTCCAGTGCCTTTGCAAAACCAAGAAGGTTGATTCCGAGAATGAGAGCATATCCAACTCCAACAGAGCTCGAAACGTGAATTAGACCAGCAACGAAGGAAAATAGCAGCACGTTCTTCATTGCCCACCCCCTCGCTTTTCCAATTGCGACGTAGGGCAGGTAGTGATCGGGGGCGAGGGAGTGCAGCACGGCTATCAGCAAGGCTGCAAGGTTCAGCATTTCTCAACACCCCTCATGTAGCACCTTATGCCAAGCTGTGCTGCAAGGCTGTAGTCGATTTCCGGGCTTTCGTGCACTATTCTGCCTTTGTAGAGGTATGCAAACCTCTCCCCCACGGTTTCTGCAAGATCCATATCGTGAGTGGCTATAATCATCGTGTGCTCACCCTTAAGCCCCTCAATTATCTCCACTATGGATTTAAAGCCAAAACCATCAAGTCCCGAGGTTGGTTCGTCCATTATGATCACTTCGGGCCTCATTGCAAGAATTCCAGCTATCGCCACCTTCTTCTTCTGCCCCCCGCTCAGGTTGTCCGGGTTCTTCTGCCTTAGCTCGTAAATGTCGAGAAGCTTTAGAACATCGTTAACCCTCCTCTCAACCTCTTCCTCATCGTATCCGAGATTCCTGACACCGAAGGCTACATCGTCATAGACCGTGGGAGCTATAACCTGGTCATCCGGATTCTGGAAAACAACACCCACCTTCCTTCTAACCCTGCCGATGTTCCTGTCATTTACCTCAACGCCACATACTCTAAGCCTTCCTTTCTGAGCATGCAGGAGACATCCCAGTATCAGCAGCAGGGTGGTTTTTCCACTGCCGTTTGGTCCGAGCAATACGAGGGTTTCTCCACTCTCCACTGTAAGGTTTACCCCTCTAAGGGCAGCCGTTCCGTCTGAGTACGTGTAGTGCAGTTTTTCTGCCTCTATCGCCTTCACACAATCACCTCTGTGTAGAGGGAAAGTGCTGCAAAGGCAGCAATGGCGGCAAGGAATGCGTAGTCTGCGAGCTTTAAGCTGCTGTATCTTCCATACTTCATCTCCCCATCGTACCCCTTGGACAGCATGCCCATGTAGACCCTCTCCGACCTGTCAATAGCTCTGAGAAGCAGTGATCCAGCCAGCATCCCCAGATTTCCAAGTTTCTTGGAGTATGGCAGATCAGAGGAGAAGGCGTGTCTGGACTTTGCCGCAAAGTACATCCTCTCAGCCTCATGAGATAGCACTTCAACATACCTCGCCATCAAGTACGAGAGGTCGATTATTGTTTTGGGTACTCTCATCCACCTCAAAGACGCCAGCACGTCAGCGGTTCTTGTTGTTGCCAGAAAAACAAAAACCACACCCAGGCTGGCCACCACTCTTACGAGTATCAGCAAAGAGAATGCCATGCTCTCTTTGGTTATGCTGAAGATCCACCACCTCCAGATTTCTCCTTCCCCGCCGTAGGTTAGCAGAACAATCAGAAACACCGTCGCAACCACTGTTGATGGCACGAGGAGTTTCTTGAGCGGAAATCTCAGCAGCAGGAGCATGATGATGGCTAAGGGCATTAAAATGAAGGCTGCATGGTGGGTGGAGATAATCAAAAAAAGCAGGATGATGGTTGAAACTGTCTTCACCCTTGCATCCAGCCTGTGGATTGCAGTATCTCCGTCAATGTAGTGTTCCTGCAGCGACACTCTGTGAATGTAGTCCATCTATTTCATCACTCCCTCGTCACTCTTCACTGTTCTCCACCATCCTCTTTCTGAGGTACCTACCAATTATTGCGAAAACAAAGAATCCAACTGTTGTTCCTATCCCGGACAGCGGATCGCCAGAGAGCCACACATCAATCCCCCCTTAGTCCCTCCTCTCAAAGGCATCGTACCAGAAAAAGCCGAAAATTAGTCCAGCGAAAACACCGGCGAGAGTGAAGCCAACTGGCTCCAGATCTTCAGGAATTGCTGGCACAAGCTGCACAGCCTCCTTGCTTGCAATTGATGCTGCAGTTTCCTCAACAATTGCGTCCGTACCTTCCATCTCTTCCCCACCACTCTGCCCAATGTACGTGGCTACGACCATTATTGAGGTGGAGAGCAGCATCAGGAGCAGACAGGCCTTGGTGAAGTTATCCATGCGACGTCACCCCCAGAAGCATGGGTCTTTTATCGGCAACGTACCCGATAATGCCTGCCGTGAAAGCAAACTCTGCTATGGCGAGAGGTATCTGGGTTGGAGCGAAACCTGCAAAGTATATTGTCCAGTGCTGCACCACAGAGTCAGGATTCAGGGCTAAGGCAAGCTCCAAGGCTGTGGTTGCGTAGGTGAGCAGGTCTCCAATAAGTCCTGCAAGTCCTGCAGCGAACCAGATGGGGAGAAACTTTCTTGTAGCCCTGTAAACTGCATAGCCGCTAAAGGTTCCAACAATACCCATCGATACCGTGTTCGCTCCCAGAGTTGTTATCCCACCATGGGCAAGGAATGTGTGGAAAATGAGCGCAATAAAGCTGATAACAACCGTTGCAAAGGGTCCAACCAGTATAGCTGCCATGGGCGTCCCTATTGGATGAGAGCACGAACCTGTGACCGGTACTGGAATGTGCCACACCGCTATAACGAACACCGCTGCCCCCATCATTGCAAGGGTTGGCAGGTACTTCGGATCTTTGCTCTGCCTCCTCTTTATCTCCCACACACCCACAGCTATAAAGACTGCAGAAACTGCGTACCAGATTAAGCACCACTCAGCACTGAGTATTCCATCGGATATATGCATTCCATCACCTCAAATATTTTTATTTTCGATCAAGAAGTCTTGATTATAAAGTTTTCCGTATAACATATTCAAAAAATTTTAATAATCTCGCTGAACATTCAACTTGTGCTTTACGGAGTGGGTTTGGGTCCTGGAGACAGGAAGTTGATGACGATCAGAGCAGTTGAGGTTATAAAAGCGGTGGATGAGGTGATAGTTCCAGGTAAGATGGCCTACGATCTTGTGAAAGATGTGAGAGAACCAAGGATCGTGGAGTTTCCGATGGGAAGCAGCGAGAAAGTTGCTAAAGATCTGGCCGCTGAGATCGCTGAACGAGATGACGAGGTTGCCTTTTGCTGTCTCGGCGACCCGATGTTTTATTCCACCTTCCACCATGTCGTTGAAGAACTTTTAAGGTTAAGGCCGGATTACAGAATAGAGATTGTCCCGGGTGTGAGCAGCATTTCTGCAGCCCTTGCCAAGGCCAAGGTCTTTGTGTCCAACTCGGTGCTGATAACCACCCAGAACCTTGAGGGTCTCGATACGGTGGTTGTGCTTAAGGCCAAGAAACCAGCGGAACTGGAAAGAAAGCTCAGAGAGCAAGGATTTACGAGTTTTGTTCTGCTGGAGAACATGTTCATGGAAGGCGAGAAGATCTGTACTGAAATGCCGGAGAGGGCGAGCTATTTCAGCGTTTTGATAGCGGGGAGGTAGCATGAAGGTTTACTTTGTTGGTTTTGGCCCAGGAAATGTGGAGCTGCTAACCCTCAAGGGCTATAGACTTCTAAAGGAGGCCGACCTCATAGTCTATCCAGGATCACTTGTAGATGTGGGCCTCCTTGATGAATTCGATGGCGAGAAGGTTGACAGTTATGGTATGAGGCTTGAGGAGATTGTGGATTTGATTGAGAAGGCTGTAAGAGAAGGTAAGAAAGTCGTAAGGCTTCAGAGCGGAGATCCATCAGTTTTTGGTGCGGTTGGGGAGCAGATAAGGGAGCTGAAAAAGAGGGGGATTGAGTGCGAGATTGTCCCAGGTGTGAGCAGCGTTTTTGCCTCAGCATCATCGCTGGGCATAGAGCTGACAGCCCCCTCAGTCCCCGGCATTGCCATTGTCAGGCCAAAGGGGAGGACGCTTGATGAAGATCATCTTGACAGACTGGCTGAGCTACCGCTAACTCTCGTAATCCTGCTGGGTGTTGACAGGATCAGGTACATTGCGGAGAAGGTCGGGAGGGTTAGGGGCTTTGATGAACCATGCGCTGTTGTATTTCACGCTTCACGGGAGGATGAAGTTAGGATAGTCTCAACTCTCGGGAAGATTGCTGATGCCGTCGAGAAAGCGGGGATAAAAAGGACTGCTGTTGTAATCATCGGAAAGGTGGTTGAGGGCTATAAGGAGAGGTCGGTCCTGTATGGCTAAAGCTATTAAGATTGCCCTCTTAGCTTTCGAGAAGGATTTTGAGAAACTGGGTGAGGTGGAGGATGTTTTAGGGGAATTTGCAGAGGTGGAGAGAGTCAGCTACTGCAGGGATGTGTGGGGAAAGCTGAGAGAGTATGACTGCGTAGTTGCCTATCTTGCTGCGGGGATAGTTGTCAGGGGGGTGTGCAGACACCTGAAGAGCAAGTGGGAGGATCCTGCGGTGGTCGTGCTGGACAAACCGCTAAGGCACGCTGTTGTTCTGCTCGGCGGGCATCATGGGGGCAACGACATTGCGAGGCTGCTGGAAAAGTGCGGGATCGAGGCTGTGATAACCACTGCAATGGAGTTTTCTGATGGACTCAGCATTGGAGTGGGATTCAGGAAGCAAACTACAGCTCAGGAAATTCTAAGGGCGATTGAAAGGGCTGTTGAAAAAGTTGGAGCAACCCTTGATGATGTGAGGGCAATAGCAACCATTGAAAGCAAGAGGGAAAGTGCAATCGTGGAGGTTGCAGATAAGCTGAAAAAACCCCTGATTTTTGTTAAAGCCGAGGACCTGAACTCGATGGATCTGAGAGTGACTAAGGCCGTGAAGATCGGGGTTAAAAACGTGGCTGAAGGCTGTGCTCTCTTCGTATCAAATCGTGGGGAGCTTCTGTTGCCAAAAACCATTTATGGGGGTGTAACAGTTGCCATCGCAAGGTAAGCTCTTCGTCGTCGGCATAGGGCCAGGCAGTGCAGAGCTGATGACCTTAAAGGCGAGGAGGGCGATAGAGGAGTCGGAGTACGTTGTTGGATACAAGAGTTACATCCAGAGGATCTCTGAGTTCCTTGAGGGGAAGAAGGTGGTATCAACGCCCATGAGGGGGGAGGTTGAGAGGGTTGAGATGGCATTGGAGCTGGTGAAGACATCAGTTGTGGCGCTTGTGAGCGGGGGAGATCCGTCAATTTACGGCATCCTTCCTTTGGTTGTAGAGTATGCTGTGAAGAACGGCGTTGAGATTGAAATTGAGCCAGTTCCCGGTGTTTCAGCAGTAAACGCAGCATCAGCCCTGCTTGGATCTGCAATAAGCGGAGATCATGCCGTTGTAAGTCTCAGCGACCTGCTCGTTCCCTGGAGTGTGGTGGAGAGAAGACTGATCTACGCGTTGAGGGGAGACTTTGTGGTTGCCATCTACAACCCATCGAGCAGGAGGAGGAAGCCAAACCTTCTAAAAGCCTTGGAGATCATCAGAGCAATCAGGGGAGAGTGCTTTGTTGGCGTTGTGAGAAATGCCTTCAGGGAGGGGCAGAGTGTGAAGGTCATGCGGCTGAGTGAGCTGGAGGAAAAAGCTGGGGAGGTGGACATGAACACTTTGCTAATCGTTGGCAACTCTGAGACTGCTGTTGCGGGTGGCAAAATGTACACGCCGAGGGGTTATGCAAGGAAGTACAGTATTGGCAGTAAACCGGAATCAGATCTGGAAGCAGATGGACCAGAAGCAGAACCAGAGCTGGAAGCAATGGGTGCAAGCACGAAAGAGGGAAGGGATATTGCATCCAGAAGCCGGGAGATACTGAGAAAGCTGCATCCCGAGGAGGGGCTGAGGGGGGAGATCGTCAGAAGGTGCATAGCCACAACGGGGGATGTGAGCATTAAGGACGTGCTGGTGTTTAAAGGTGATACAGAGGAGGGTGTGAGGGCGATTAAGAGCGGGGCGAGGATAATAGCGGATGTGCACATGGTTGCTGCTGGCTTGAGGAAACAGGCGATTGTTGCCGTGGACTTTGCTGAAAGCGTGACTGACACCAAAACAGCATCCGGGATCAGGAAGCTTGCAAAACTCGTTGAGGGCAGTGTTGTAGCAATTGGAAACTCCCCCTCTGCCGCTTTAGCTTTGTACGAGATTGCGAAAACCCATCCCCCACGCTTCATCGTTGCAACGCCCGTTGGATTTGTCAACGCTGCAGAGTCAAAGGAGCTGATCAGAAGCTTGGATGTGCCATCAGTAACAACATCCGGGAGCAGGGGTGGGAGCGGAATATGTGCCGCAATCGTCAACGTTCTGATCGAGTATGCTGGTAGATCCGATTGAGCTGTATCGGTACCCGTTCGAGTGGCACAGGAATGACAGGGAGATAAGGAGGATGGTGGAGTCTGGGCTTTACATCCTCACCGAAGACGGCTTTTTGAGGAGGGGAATAACTACGGCAACAACTGCAAGCGCAGCCATCGTTGCAGCCATGACATCCTTACATGAGGATGTTGATTCCGTGAAGGTTTTAACGCCGGTTGGAATTGAAGTTGAGGTGCATGTAAATGCCAACAACGGATTTGCAATGGCCAGGAAATTTTCAGGGGATCACGCTTTTGATGTCACAGATGGGATGATTTTCGAGGCAAGAACTGTAAGCTCAGAGGGAGTAACCTTTGGGAAAGGAATTGGAGTTCGGAAGGGCAGAAAGGCTGTGAGCGCATCTGCAATGCGGCAGATAATGGAGAACTACCTTGCATGCTGCAGGAGTTACGATTACAGAGGAGGCGTGGTTCTGGAGATTCCAGATGGTAAAGCTATTGCAGAGAGAACAGCAAACAGGAGAATGGGTGTTGTTGGGGGAATATCCCTCCTCGGAACTACGGGTTTCGTTGAACCGTGGTGCAGGAAACTGGTGGAGACGAAGCTGAAAATTGCAATGCAGTACGACAAAATTGCGATAACAACCGGTAGAAGGGCGTGGAAGTATGCGAAAGAGCACTTTCCAGATTACCAGCCTTTCGTTTTTGGTGTGCACATCGATGAGGCCTTGAAGCACCCGGGGGAGAAGATAATAGTTGGCTACCCGGGTTTGTTATCCATCTGGGCTGGGGGTAGAGATAGAGTTGTAGAGAAAGCAAAAAGAGCGGGGGCGATGGTAGAGGTAATCCGGAGGTAGTCGGATGATCTGGATCGTTGGTGCAGGAATATGCAGGGGACATCTGACAGAGAGGGCGAGAAAGCTTATTGAAAGGGCCGATGTGGTTTATGGCAGCAGAAGGGCTATTGAGCTTGCGGAAGTTGCCAAGGCGAGAGTGCTGGAAAGGTTTGATGATGGAACCTTGAGGAAGGTGGTGGAGGAGGGAAGGCATAGAGACGTGGTGGTGCTATCAACAGGAGACCCGATGGTTGCTGGCCTCGGTAGGAAGCTGAAGGGTGCTGGTGTTGTAGAGCCAGGAATATCGAGCGTTCAGGTTGCCCTCTCAAGGCTGGGTGTTGATCTAACCGATGTTGTTGTCATCGACGCTCATGCAAGGGCTGTTGACAGCAGGGAGCTGGAAATGCTGAATTACCGGCATCTGCTCATTCTTGCTGACAGAAAGTTTGATTTGAGATGTTTGGGTAGAAGAAGGGTGGTTTTGCTTGAAAATTTATGCATGGATGGTGAGAGAATGATTGAAGGATATTCAGATGAGCTCGAGGTTAAGTCAGACTACATAATCGTTTTTGTTGAAAGGGGGTGATAGTATGGATAGGGTGGGAATGGCAGAAAGTAAGGAAGGCAAACCCAGAAAGGGTTTGGTTATTGTTGGACACGGCAGCCAGCTTGGCCATTACAGAGAAGTGATGGAGCTGCACAGAAAGAGGATAGAGGAGAGTGGAGCTTTTGATGAGGTGAAGATAGCCTTTGCAGCGAGAAAGAGGAAGCCCTCCCCCGATGAGGCGATAAGAGAGATGAACTGTGATATCGTTTATGTTGTCCCACTCTTCATCTCCTATGGCCTGCACGTTACTGAAGATCTGCCGGACATTCTCGGGTTTCCGAGGGGGCAGGGAATGAAGGAAGGAGAGTTTGACGGAAAGAAGGTTGTTATCTGTGAGCCGATAGGTGAAGATGTCTTTGTCACCTACGCCATCCTCAACTCGGTGTACAGAATTGGGAGATAAGACAAAAGTGGGGAGGAGGGCATGATAATCGCAATGTGGAGTGGAGGGAAGGATAGCTGCCTTGCATTGTGGAGAGCGGTAAAAGGTGGTTTGAAGGTGGACAAGCTTGTGTGCATAGTCCAGGAGGGTAAGTCAAGGGCGCACGGGATAAACACTGAGGTGGTCAAGGCTCAGGGAAGGGCGATGAATATGGAGATCGTATTCCAGGAATCAACGTGGGAGAGCTACGAGGAAAGGCTGAAGGGTGTGTTCAGGGATCTGGCAGTGGATAAGGCAATTTTTGGGGACATCCACCTTCATGAGCACAGGGACTGGATAGAGAGGGTCTGCAGGGAGGCTGGAGTTGATCCGGTATTTCCAATATGGGGCTATGACACTCTTGATCTGGCCAAGGAGTTCATTTCAGAGGGCTTTGAGGCTCTGGTTATAGCTGTAAGAAAGGACCTGCCATCATCGCTGCTCGGAAGGAAGTTCGATGAGAGCTTTGTTGATGACGTTGTGAAACTTGGGCTTGATCCATGCGGGGAGGGTGGGGAGTTCCACACCTACGTCTATGCTGGACCGCTGTTCAAAGATAGGGTAGAATTTGATGTGGATGGCACGTTTGAGAGTGACAAGTACGTGCACCTCCAGCTCAGGGTTTGATTCTGCCCACGCAGCCCGCAATCATAAGAATGGCGCCAAGCCAGACGAGGATTACTAAGGGCACAGTGTAGTGCTCAAGAACCACACTTCTCTCCTCAAGATTGAAGTCCTGGATGGCAAAGTACTGGTCTGCCCATGGATAGCTGATGATATCAACTGCCGACACCTCTCTGTCTCTTCTCTCTATCTTGTAGATGTGGACCTTTGGATAAGCTGTACCATAGGGAGTGGTTACGTTTGCAGTAACCGTAATCTTTTCTGCATCCTCGCTGAGCTGAATAGCATTCAGCCTGAAACCCAACACTTCATCTTCCGTTAGCTGCATTGTTGTGTGCTGCTCAAATAACCATACCGATGCTGAACCGAAAAACAGCAGCACGACGCCAAGGTGCAGAACCTTGGCGTTTAAAGTTTTGAACTTCAGAATAATCAGGAAGGCCAGAATCGCAAAAATGGGGAGGAAGGTTACCAGATAGTACGTTCTGCTGACGGACACTAAAAGGCTGGCAACCGTTCCGATGAATACAACGGCAATTGAGGATAAAAAGAGTGCTGGGGCATACGTGCAAACACTCTCTATTTCAGCTCTGAGCTTTGAAACCAGAAATGGCAGCATGGCAAGGATTGGCAGGATGTAAATTATGTCAGATCCAGATCCGAAGCTGTGGACGGAGCTGACAACTCCGCTCCTCGTAACGAAGGCTGCAAATAGCGTGAGGGTGAATGCAAGGTAAGCAAAGATCTCCCTGTTTTTGGTGTGGAAGTAGAGGGTGATGGCGATCCAAGGTAGAAGGGAGGCATTCTCAACGGGATCCCAGCCCCAGAACCCTCCCCACCCGAGAGTCCTGTACGCCCACCACCCGCCAATCAGTATTCCGACTGTGAAGAAGATCCACGTCAATTTTGCCCAGAACCTTGTGCTGCATCCTGCGATGCTTGTGGAGAAGAGCAAAGCGGAGAGGGAGTAGGCTGTAAAGACAATGGGTGGGTGGAGGACCATTTCCACAGTTCTGAGTAACGGATTCAGGCCAACGCCGTTGTAGGGTGTGTAGGGGAGCGTTACGAAGGGGTTTGATGTTATAAAGGCCACACCCAGCAGGTAGGTCGAGAAAAGGGACATAACAAAAGCTGCCTTCATCGTTGCACGGTTTTTGTCACTGCTGCTAACAAAGATGGACGCAATCGTGAGATTGATGAGGGCCCATAACAGCAGAGAACCCTCTTTTCCCGCCCATACAGCACTGAACTTGAATAGTGGGTTCATTTCCGAATTGGAGTTGGCGTAAACATACCAGATGGAGAAGCTGTCTGTGAGGAAGTAGTAAACGAGGATCATGAAGGCTGCGAAACATAAAGAGGTGGAGAGGTAGAGTAAGCTCTCCGCAAGCTCTGGCCTTTTTCTCCACATTGCAGTGGAGAAAGTGGAGGTCAGCAGTGCAAGGAAGAGGAGGAGATTACCGAACTCCAATCAACCACCCGTGTATTCCGTGTGGCACTTCTTCAGTATTTTGGATGCGTGAAGCACGCTGCCATCCCAGTCACCGATGACGACGACCTCTGTGCTGTATTGCTGGACACTGCCATTGTAGATCACTTCAATTTCAGATTTGCCGTCTGTGAGCTTGAACGTTGTTTTACCGTTTGCGGTTTTCAGGTCCAGCATTCTACCAACTACCTGCACCCCCTTCGCCTCTTTCAGATCCTTTAGCTGGGTGGGGGTTGTGTAGGGGGAGATGCTGTGGTACAATGCTGCAGCAGCCACAATCAGGAAGACTGCCGGGATTATGAGGCTGAGCTTGTTCACGAAAATAGCGTGGTGGTTGTATATTAAAGAGTATCGTCATCTTGATCCTTTTTCTGAGTAGGTCAGTATGCTCCAACTCTCTACAGCAGATCCTTCTACAAGTTAAGTTCCTCTGTTATTCAATCCACCGGGGTCAATCTTGAAATGTGGTCCGTCAAAATCCTTATTTCAGTCCAGGCCCTTTCAAGCAACCTTAGATAGTACCTGCGATCGAAGCTTTCGAAGTTCCTCACATCAACCACGCGCTTCTCAGCATCGACGACCACGTACTCAATCGTCATCCCCGGCTTAACGTCAATCCCCGCCTTCCTGTACGCCCTAACCGCCGCGGCCTCGGTGCACATCCTGCGGTAGTTTGCCCGGCTCACGACCTTTCTGATAACGAGGTCCCTGGGATCCGCATGCCTGAGCCCTCGCACACACCTTTCGTATGCCTCCCCGACTTTTGGTGCAAGCCTGATGATGTCCTCGACGCTCTCGGCCATCGACAGTATCTCAAAGGCTTCGAGCTGCATTCTTCTGATGTAATCTGGTGTATCGCGGCGTCTCGCCATCACACCGCGGAGCTTCATCTTACCGCCTTCGAGTCTGCCGTAATAGCGGTTGTAAGCGCCAGAGCCATCCTTCGTCGGCAAAAATACAATCCAATCGTAGTGCTCGACGTCCGTTAGTAGCCCGGTCTCCTCCTCGACCTTTTTCTTGAGCCGCTCGATTCCGTCGCCCTTCAGCCACAGGCAGTCCACAATGCCGTGCAAAACTTCAAAACCCATCTCTTCGGCAATTTCTTTCGTTCTTAGCAGCACCTCTCTGCCGATCCTGTTTATCTCCTCGTGAACCTCGATGCGACCGAACTTGGCGTTGCGGTATCCTGTATAGCCGAAGCATGTTACGAGCATCCACTTGAGAATGGAATCGAGTTCCGCATACTCCGGTTTCCCTTTCTTCAACCTCTTCGTCTTAAGGCGGAGATTCAGGAGCGGTTCGAGGACCTCGGCCAGAAAACCCCTTCCGTTTCCCCCGCTAACAGTCTCCGGTGACAGATTGTGCTTCACGATGATCGACGGATACATGGATGTGAAGTCAAGCTGCCACACATCCTCGTAAACGCCGGGCGACGGCTGGAAGATCATGCCACCTCTATCAGCTGCTTTGAGTTCTTCGAGCGTCTTTCTTTCTTCAGCATCGCTCTTCCTGAAGGGAACAGCTATGCCCCTCTTCAGAGCTTCGAACACCTCGTAGGTTGAGATCAGCGTGCCAGGGCTGAAGCGAGCGGCGAGGTTTGGCGAAATGACGGCAAGTCGGGAAGCCAGAAGGATTCCGCTGAGGCCGCTCTCCCTGAAGTTGAAGGACTCTGTGTCGATCAGGATTCTCCCCTCCGGTATTAAGGCGGCTCTCCTGTATCTCGCCCTTCCGTAGCTCCAGTAGGACTTTTGGGACAGCTTTCTGAATCTACCTGTCCTGCTGATCGTGTTCTCCAGTCCGTAATTCCCGCTCAGCTCAACTATGTGGGGAACCCAGAAATCCGCATCTCTGAAGAGGATAACGTCCGGATCCTCAGCCTCGATAACTGAGGATAGGTCAGCCAGCATCTCCCTCTCGCCTCCCGCCAGTCTGTCTCCGTTGACTCTGATCTCGTACAGCTCAGGCCTAAAGATGTCTCCTTTAACGTCAACTCTCAAAACGCTGAGCGGTAGCTCGAACTCCGCATCGAACCTCTTCTCCTCGTCATCGAGCACGTGAGCGCAGGGAAAGATCCCTCTCTCCACCATGAACCTCTGCTCCAGCCTGATGTCGACGTCGAAGAGTTTGGCATCCTTTGCCTGCCTCTCTATTCTCTCCGCAACCTTTCTTCCGGCCCGTACTCTGTAACCGGAAAGAGAGCCGTATATGGTTCTGAACTCGCACTCCTCAAGCCCGTATCTCGTTTCGAGGGCCTCGATCATGTCTACGTGGAGCGTGGGATCAGGTAAGTGAAGCAAAAAATAGGGTGAGATCTTGAACTCGTATCTTCTAACCTTTCCGTTTTTGATCCACAGCACAACCTTACTCCGTTCGGAGTAGCAGTCCAGAATCCACATCTCTGCTTTCGAGTTCTTTCAGCAACTCCAGAAGCACCGAAAACACGGCAGCCTCAAGCGGATCATCGAAGAGGTAGAAGACCTCGCTACTGTGCTTCTTTGCCATCTCTGCAAGCCTTTCGGCGTAGATCCTTTCTTCCTTCTTCAGAACTCTAGCCGTCCTCATCCAGCGCTCCGCCATCTTCTTGACCTCCAGGCGCACACTCGGGACGCTTCGACCCATCAGAACACCTCCAGAGTGAGCTGCTGCGAGTCTTTAGGATAGAAGCGCTGAGTTACACTTTCGCTGCTAACATCAGCTATGTAGTAACCGCCAGCGTCCTCCTCAACATACACATACCTGTCAGCTAAGCTGGCGATGAAGTCGAAGATGCGGTCCCTTTTAGGCGAGAAGTAAACGAGGAGCCTATCTCGCCCAATCTGCCTGAGCAGCAGCACGAAGTCCTCGAAAGTTTGGAAGTTCACGTCCTCGAAGAGCAGGAGATCGTGCTCGACGAAGATTACGTCTTCGTAGGTGTCCAGCAGGATCTCCATGACCTGGTGGATGGTGAAGCCACGCCTGACGTGCAGCCCTCCTTTCAGCCTGCCAACCACTGAAGAGCCGTTTCCGCAGACGTACAAAGCCGGGAAACGGCAATTCTCGACATAGTCCTCCACGCATGATATACATACGTCAACGGGTGCACACAGGACGTTGAACCCTGCTCCGAGTCTGACGGAGAGAACCTCGACCTCCATGTAATGTACTACACCAAAGTCAATAAGAAGTTCGACCCCCGCATGCAAGTGAAAAATGATAAACATATCGAGGTATCATGATTATCAATGCTCTCATGGGACGAGACGATCTTCAAGGACCTGGAAGTTTTTGATCCTGAGTACGTTCCAGACGAGATTCTCTTTAGAGACAGCCAGATAGGCCAGTTAGTTGCATGTTTGAAGCCTGCTGTCCACGGATCGGCCCCGATAAACGCCTTCTGCGTTGGTCCACCCTCAACAGGCAAGACATCGACGATACGCTACGTGCTCAGGGAGGCCGAAGATTATTTCAAGGTCTGCTACATCCGCTGCCCCCGGTTCAGGGAGCCATACAAAATTTTTTCCAAAATATTCGAGGCCGTCTTTCGTCAGCCTCCCCCGCCAACGGCGGCGTGAGCAAAACCAGATTGATGGACAAAGTATGGAGTCACCTCGACGAGCCTCTCGTGGTTGTGCTGGACGACATTAACTTCCTACCAAAGAAGTACGCAGACGAGGTCCTATACGAGGTCCTCAAAGCCCCCGATGAGTATGAAGTTAAAGTGGGTGTTATTGCGGCCGCGACGGATGTAAAGTTTCCAATGCTGCTCGACCCGTTTGTCGGAGCCATCTTCCACTACGCCGAGCTACACTACCCGATGTACAGCTACTCGGAGATGAGGGAGATACTCCGCAAACGCGTGGAGCTCGGCTTCTATCCAGATGTTTTTGAAGATGACGCCTTTGGAAGAGTGGTCGAACTTGCGCATAGGGCTGGAGATGTGCGATACGGCATCTACCTGCTGAAAGCTGCCGGAATGCTTGCCGAAAGCAGGGGGAGCAGGAGGGTGCAGCTTGAGGATGTTGAAAGGGCTCACGCTGGTGAGTCGCTTACCTTCGTGGCGAAGATCGTTTCAGCACTCAACAGCGAGGAGAGGGCTGTGCTGCGCATAATCTACTCCCAGGAGGAGATATCGACCGGCGACCTCTACAACATCATACGCAGAGAGGTCAACATGAGCTATCGCAAGTATTACGACGTTCTGGAGAAACTGGAGAGGCTGAGGCTGATAGACGTCGCCTTCGGGACGAAGGGCAAGGGAAAGACAAGGTACGTTTATAAGAAGTACGATCCTGAGGTTGTCGAGAGGGTCTTGAAGGAGTTTTAGATGCAAACATCTATTTCTAGGCGTTGGGCAGTTGAAACTCGAAAAACTTGCCTTTTCCCTCATCCAGCTTCATCAGGGGGCGTAGAATGTAAGGTTAAGCAATATGGATATAGAAATAGAATTTTTTTTGTTTTAGGTTTACTCACGTTAAATGGTAAAGTTGGGGTGGTGAAAACACGCTGGGATACAAAAAATGGGTAGTTTACAATCGACTGAGCTGCAAAATTTATTTTGCGTGCATGACAACCATCAACATTGTAAGCGGGCTGTGTGATTTCCTAAAATTATTTCCTGCCATCGAACCACCTCCAGCAGTAACCCAA
>CBEUCM010000010.1:0-44165 GCA_965541645.1 uncultured Archaeoglobaceae archaeon
CTTCGTTCCAGATGCCAAGCTTCCAGAACTCTACAACTACGCAGACCTGTTTCTAATGCCGTCCCTAACAATGGAGTCCTTCGGAATAACGGCAATCGAGTCTCTTGCCTGCGCTACCCCTGTGGTCGCAACAAGATCCGGAGCCTTACCGAAAATAATTAAAAGCGGTGGAGTGACCACAAGCCTGTGGGAGTTTCCAAAAGCCGTTGAGAGCCTTCTTTCGGATCCGGACAGAATACGAGAACTTGGGAAGGAGGGAAGAAAATTCGTTGAGAGGGAATACTCGTGGAATGTCGTGGCGAAAAGAATAGAAGACGTTTACTCCAAAGTTTTAGATGGTGAGTTCCATGAGGAACATAATATTTGACATCGAGAAGATCTTGGAAAATATGAAGTTCAAGCCGTCGGATGCGAAAATATACTCCTTGCTTTTGGAAAAGGGAGAGATGAGGGTGAGCGAGATAGCAAAGGAGCTGGATTTATCTGCAAGATTTGTGAGGGACAGATTGAAGGATTTGAGCCAAAAGGGGATCGTAAAAAGAGAGATGGTAAAAAGAGGGTGGATAGGATATGTTTACAGGGCCGAAAATCCGATAATCGTCTTAAGAAAATTAAAATACAAAATAATAAAAGAGATCGAAAACCTGGAGAAGATGCTCGAATGAATTTGCTCGACTGGCACTTCTTGACCATACGATGTAAAGGTCGTGAATCCATCTCACGAGTGGATTGAGCTGTTGGGCTGGTAACAACGTTATGCATGAAAAATTTTATTCAGATCCCCCTGCGGGGATCTCTCCAACCACGTTGTCAACGAAGAAGTTCATTGACAGCAACTCGTCATCACTCATCACTTCTCCCTCAGCCTTCACAAGGTTGCCCTGCTGGTCGTAGATTGGCCCAACGAAGGGATACTGATCCGGAACCTCGTGGTTCAGATATTTGCCCTTCTCCTCCTCAACCATCTTCTTGACATCCTCAGGAACTGCCTTGCTGATTGGTGCTATGTCCACAACACCCTTGTCTATGCCCCACCATATCTGCTCGCTCTTCCATGTACCCTGCATGACCTGTTCGATCACGTAGGAGTATATGACGCTCCAGTTCCACACTGCAGCGGTTAGATGGGCATCAGGAGCAAACTTGGACATGTCAGTGTGATATCCTATTGAGTAAACTCCGTTCTCCTCAGCAGCCTCCTGAGGTGCTGGAGAATCCTGGTGCTGGGCAATGACGTCACATCCCTCGCTTATCAGGCTCAACGCTGCCTCCTTCTCCTTTGCGGGATCATACCACGTTCCGGTCCACACAACATAGACCTTGGCATCCGGATTGACCTTCTTCACACCAAGGGCGAAGGCATTAATTCCTCTAATCACCTCGGGAATCGGATGAGCTGCAACGTAACCGATTTTGTTGCTCTTCGTCATTGCTCCAGCAACAATGCCCGTCAGATAGCGGGCCTGATACATCCTGCCGAAGTATGTGCCAACATTCTTGGCGGTCTTGTATCCACTGCAGTGCATGAACACCGTATCCGGATAATCCTTGGCAACTGCGATTGTGGCGTCCATGTATCCGAAGGAGGTTGTGAAGATTACATTGTAGCCTTCGTCCGCAAACTCCCTTATCACCCTCTCAGAATCTGTTTCAGGGACGTTCTCAGCATAGGCAGTTTTTATCCCAAACTTCTTTTCGATGAACTGCCTTCCCTGATCGTGTGCATAGGTCCAGCCAGCATCACCTATCGGGCTGACGTAAACGAAGGCCGCTTTTATCTCCTTCTCTGCTGCTGTCGTTGTTGGTGCAGGGGTTGCCTGAGGTTTCTCTGCCTGCCGAGCACACCCGGCAAAGAATCCTGCCACAAGAACAGCCATTACCAGCAGTACCCACTTCAACTTCATATCTCCAGAGGTCCAAAATAAGAAATAAAGTTTACTGTTTGCTCCCCCTGATGTACGGAATTCCAAGAGATGCAGGCGCTCCAAAGGCTTCCCTTCTTCTCGCCACGCTGAAGAGCAGAACCGCTATGGTTACAAGGTAGGGAACCATCTTCATCAGATGGTAAGACAGGCCGAAACCCATTGCCTGCAACTTAAAAGACAGTACATCAAGCCCTCCAAAGAGGTAAGCACCGAGTATTGCCCTCTGAGGCATCCATCCGCTGAATATCACCAACGCTAAGCAGATCCACCCCCTTCCAGCGGTCATACCTTCCGTCCAGAGTTTGGCGTAGGCCAGGCTTAAGTAAGCTCCAGCGATGCCTGTAAGAAAACCCCCCGCAAGTGTCGAGAGGAATCTAACTCTGTCAACGCTTATTCCAAGCGTGTCTGCAGCTTCCGGATTCTCGCCTGAGGCTATTATCTCGAGTCCGTACCTCGTCCTGAACAGAAAGAACCACGAGAAAATGGCCAAGAGGATTGCGAGATAGGCTAAGGGATCGTGGCTGAAAAGAGCCTCACCAACAAAGGGAAGGGATGACAGATAGGGAATCTCGACTGGCTCGATGTAGGTTGCCACTTGCCCGATGAAGTTTCTGCCAAAAAACCCTGTGATCCCGAGACCGAGCAGCACGAGCATCAAACCAGTCACAGACTGGTCAGCCTTCAGAGTTACTGCGAAAAAGGCGTGAATGGTTGCCATCATCATCCCTGCAATTCCCGCAACCAAAACCCCCAGCCATGGATTTCCGGTTATCAGACTCGTGGCGAATCCTGTAAAAGCACCGACGATCATAACACCCTCCAGTCCAAGATTTAGCACCCCGCTTCTCTCAGTAATTGTCTCACCTATCGTCGCATACAGCAGTGGAGTTCCCGCCCTTATCGAAGATGCCACCAGCGATGCAATAAAGTCAGCGGCCATTCACACTCCCCTCCTTTTAGCTATCGAGTTTCCAGCGATGATAAACAGCACTATGAGTGCCTGAAAGACGTAAACTATCGAAACCGGGATGGAGTAGGTAGTCTGTAGGGCAGAGCCCCCCACGTACAGAAACCCAAAGAGGAGGGCAGAGAGCATTACAAGCAAGGGATTGCCGCCTGCAAGCAGTGCGACGGGAATTCCAGCATAACCGTATCCCGTCGAGATCCCGGGTCTGAGTCTGAGGTGTATTCCACTAACCTCGATCATCCCTGCAATTCCTGCAATAGCACCACCCAGCATCATTGCGTAGAGTATCGTTTTCTGTCTGCTTATTCCAGCATAATCTGCCGCCTTTGGGTTCGCACCCACAACCTTCACTGCAAACCCGAATTCCGTCTTTGTGATGACATAATAAACAAAGACGACAATAAAAATGGCGATGAAAACACCCAGATGGAATCTGGTTCCGAAGAACCTCGGAAGCAGGGCAGATTCAACAAAGAGGTCTGAGTACGGGAAATTGTAAACTTCCTTACCTCTCAGCGGCCCGTAAACCAGATACTCTACCCAGTATATTGCAACGTAGTTTAAAAGAAGAGTGGAGATGATCTCATTGAGGTCGAACTTCGCCTTAAGGAAGCCCGGCACTGCCGCCCACGCAGCCCCCATAATCGCAGAAGCGAGAAACATTGCCGGGAGCATGAATGGTCCTGGAAGCTGAAGCGTTAATGCTACAGCGCTCGCAGCAAAAGCCCCCATGTACAGCTGCCCCTCTGCACCAATGTTCCACAACCCCGCCCTCAGGGGAATTGCAACTGCAAGACCCGTCAGTATTATCGGCGTTGTTTTCACACAGAGTTCAGCCAGACCGAATTTTGAGGCAAAGGACTTCTTCACCATCACACCATAAGCCTGAAGGGGGTCTACACCAATCAAAGCAAGCATGATCCCAACCAGAACCAGCGATGCGGCAATTGACGCTGCTGGAGTGAGATACTTTTTCATGTCGCAACCTCCGCTTTTTCAGTTGCACCACCGGCCATCAGATACCCCACAGTCTCGTAATCCGCCTCCTCCCTCGAAAATATCCTTTTTATCTCCCCTTCGTACATGACAGCTATCCTGTCACTAAGCTGGAAGATCTCATCAAGATCTTCAGAAATCAGCAGAATCGCACATCCCTTTCTGGCACTTTCAAGGAGCCTGATTCTCACGTACTCAATTCCAGCTATGTCCAGCCCTCTGGTAGGCTGAGATGCAATTATAACCTGCGGGTTTCTTGAAAACTCTCTCGCCAGAATTAGCCTCTGAATGTTGCCCCCAGAAAGCGTACCTGTAGGTGCATGCAGGGATGGTGTTTTCACCGAAAACTCCTCTATCAGCCTTTCAGCCACCCTTTCCATCTCGTCGAAATCCAGAGAGAGGCCGCGGCGATACTTCCTGAAATCCTTCAGCATCAGGTTCTCCATTACTGTAAGTGATACGGCCAGTCCAACACCTATTCTGTCTTCCGGGATGTACGCTATCTCATCACGTGATGAGTTTGTTATATCCTTCCCCCTCAGGAAAATGCTGCCTTTATGTACTTTCCTTATGCCGGCTATTGCCTCCTCAAGCTCCCTCTGCCCGTTACCGGACACACCTGCAATTCCCAATATCTCTCCCTCTCTGAGGGAGAAAGTTACACCCTTAACTGCAAAAAGCCCACGATCATCCTTAACCCACAGATCTTCAACTTTTAGAACTTCAGCACCAACATCAACCGCCGGCTTCTCTACCCTCATAACCACCTCCCTGCCCACCATCATCTTCGCCAGTTCCCTTTCATTGGTCTTTGCAGTTTCAACCGTCCCAACGTTTTTGCCCCTTCTAAGCACCGTTATGCGGTCAGTTATGCTCAGCGCCTCCTTCAGCTTGTGGGTGATGAAGATAACAGTCAGACCTTCCCTCGTCATAGATCTGAGTGCCGAGAATAGGCTTTGAACCTCGGGTGGTGTTAGCACTGCCGTGGGCTCGTCAAGGATCAGCAGCTTCACGTCTCTGAAGAGGGCCTTTAAAATCTCAACCCTCTGCTCCTCCCCAACACTGAGGTTCATTATCTTCTCGTAGAGCGGGATGCTGATCCCGTACTTGGCTGAGAGGCTATCAACCCTTTTCTCCACCCACCTCTCATCGATTAGAGGGTCAGAAGGTGTCTTGTATCCAAGAATAAGGTTCTGGAGTACGGTCATCCTGGGAACGAGCATGAAGTGCTGATGGACCATCCCTATGCCCGCAGAAATTGCATCCTTGGGGCATTTGAACTCCACCTTCCTGCCTTCAAAAAATATCTCCCCCTCATCAGGTTGATAAAGGCCGAAAAGAACGTTCATCAGCGTTGTCTTTCCAGCTCCATTCTCACCCAGCAAACCGTGTATCTCACCCTTCCGAACCTCAAAATTCACGTGGTCGTTGGCGACAAGCTCTCCAAATCTCTTTACTATCCCTCTCATCGCAAGCAGAGTTCCCAACCACACTCACCCCGGCCTCAATGAATCTGCCCGGTCTGAATTTTTAAACCTTTCAATAGAGCTTTATACAACGGCATCAATGCATACCCGTGATCTCAGTTGAGTGGTATTACGACCAGATGAAACTGATAAAGAAGTTCGCAAAGCAGATAGAGGTTGAGGAAGTTGCTGTCTGCATTCCCCTCGAATACAAGAGTGCCTGCCTGATTTACGAGCTTTCAAGGTTCACCAATGTTCTGCCAGTAAAACTCGACGATCTGTCAACAAAGCCCGAAGCCGTAGGGTGGCTTGAGGAGAAGGGCGTTAAAATCGTAAGAAAGAGAGAGGCCGTAAATGCCGAATTCTTTCTTGATTGCGCTGCCGTTTTATCAAGAGTTGCAGAAAAAGCCGGAAGAGAGATTGTGAAAGTTGTGGAACTCACGAAGACCGGCGAGGACTACCTCAAAAAGCTGAAGGTTGGCGTGAAAGGAATCTCCCTCGACTCATCAACCCTAAAGGGGATCGGAGAGAACCAGTACGGAACGGCCTTCGGCCTTCTGGACGCTTTAATGAGACTGAATGTATTCCTTCCCGGAAAGAGAGTGAAGGTTATCGGCTATGGAAGAGTTGGAAAGGGATGCGCAGAGATGCTAAGGGCCCTTGGTTGCAGAGTTGGTATCTGGGACATCTCCGCTGAGAAAAGGATTGAAGCCGTTTACGAGGGTTACGACGTTTCGGATGATCTCGATGCAGATATTATCGTGACATGCACAGGCTCACCTGACTGCATTGGAAGTGAGGAGCTGAGAAATGTCAGGGATGGTGCGATCCTCATAAACCTAGGTGCCGAGAGGGAGATCCATCCTGCTGGAAGGCAGGTGGCAGATTACGGCAGCGTTAAGATGTACGAGCTTGACGGTGTCAGATACTACCTCGTTGCTGAGGGTTACGCAGCAAACCTTGTAGTCGGAAATGGGACACCAATAGAAGCAATGGATCGCACCTTTGCAGCAGCCATATTGGCCCTCAACCACCTCAAACAGAAGGAGTTTACGGGAGTCGTACCACTACCAGGCTACATCGAGGAGATCGTGCTGAAGGAGATTTCTTAGTTTTTTATGGTTTAAAATAGCAATTTTTTTAAAGATCTCAGATTATCAGAATTAAACGAGGTGATTTGATGTTAGTGTCAGGGGAAGAGTATATCGAGCGTTTGAGAGGTTACGACAGAGAAATATACGTTCTCGGGAAGAAGGTTGAGAATTTTGTTGACCACCCCAATATAAGACCTACTGTCAACGCCTTTGCCTACACCTTCGAGCTGGCAAAACTCAAAGAAGAGTACTCACCCCACTCAGAACTTGTTGGAGAAAGAGTGAACAGGCTGAACTGCGTGAACAAAACCCCAGAAGATCTGATAGCGAGGTACGACTACCAGAGAGAGCTAAGCAAGAAGCTTGCCACCTGCAACTATCGCTGCACGGGATGTGATGCGATCAATGCAATCTACCCTGCAACAAAGGCGCTGGACGAGAGGGAGGGGACAGATTACCACAAAATATTCCTGAAGTTGCTGAAGGAGATCCAGAAAAAGGATTACGCCTGCACTGCAGCCCTTACAGATGTCAAAGGTGACAGGGGCAAGAGGCCTGCTGAGCAGAGGGAGATGTTTCTGCATGTTGTGGAGAAGAGGGAAGATGGTATAGTCGTGAGTGGAGCGAAAATTGCACAGAGCGGAGCGTTTGCAGCGGACATCAACTTCGTCCTTCCAACCCAGGCCTTCAAGCAGGGTGAGGAGGAGTTTGCCATAGTCTTTGCTGTAACACCCGAAGATAAGGGCGTCAAGTACGTGATACAGAACACGGGTGTGCAGGCGAAGCAGAGGGAAGGGGGTGAGTTCGAGCCGGGAAACATCAAGTATGGTGACAGGACGACGTGCATGGTGGTCTTTGATAACGTGTTTGTCCCCTGGGAGAGAGTGTTCGTCTTTGAAGATCTGAAAGCTGCAAGAGAGGTGCTGGGATACTTTGCCGCATCCCACAGATGTGCTGGAGCAGCATGCAAGGCAGGATTCATAGATTCCATGGCAGGAGCTGCCAGTTTGATGCTGAAGGCAAATGGCTTGGAAAATGTTGCGGTGTTGCAGCAAAAAGTTGCAGAAATGGTTGCCATGGGGGAGGGAGCGTACGGAATAGCAATTGGTGCCGCAACAAAGGGCTACGCTGCAAATGACAGCTGGCAGCCCAACCAGTATCTGGCCAATGCTGGAAAGATAATAGGCGTTGATGGGTTCACAAAATCGCTTGTAAATTTGATAGACATCTCAGGAGGCATAATCGGGACGTCACCATCAGAGTTCGACATGAAGGGAGAGATTGGAGACAAGGTTGAAAAGTATCTCTCAGCAAGTGATAAATTCACGGCAGAGCAGAGGATGAAGCTCGTCAAGTTCATCGAGTTCTGGGCCACATCATCGCACCTCGTTGGAGCGGTACATGGTGGTGGATCGCCAGCAGCCGCACTCATCACACTGAGGTTCATTATGGACATAAAGGATAAAGAGGATGCTGTCAGAGAGTGTTTGAATCTCTGAACGAAATTTATTTAAATTTTTAACTTTAAACATAACATGGCACCGAGATACTTGCTGCCAGTTCTTCTGGCAGTTCTTATGGGGTTTGTTGGAGTTGTGCATGCAGATTGTCCGGATGGATGCCTCTGCCTTGACAAAAAGACTGCAACGGGTTATGGGCTGGATGAACTCTGCTCCGAGGATGTTTGTGGTGTTACACCCTTTGGAACGAAGATGTACTGCTTCAAACCCTATGAGTGTCCGAAGAGCTGTTACTGCGTATCGGAGGAAACTGCCAGAGAAAAGAATCTCGTTCCATGCGGGGATGAGAAGAAGCTGTGCGGCATCGAGGGTAAAACACCCCTCTACTGCTTTGCAGAACCGAGATGTCCTGAGGGCTGTGAGTGCCTGACAAAGGATGAGGCCGTAAGAGAGGGATACAACAAGCTGTGCAGCGATACGGTCTGTGGCTACGCCCAGAGCTCAACTGGAGAGGTCACCAAGAAGTACTGCTGGAAGAGGGAGCCTGTAGAGTGCCCTGAGGGCTGTGAGTGTCTCCTGCCAGCTGATGCTGAAAGTAGAGGCTACACCCTTTGTGGAGACCAGAAGATCTACTGCGGGGAATTTCTGTATGGTGGAGCCATGTACTGTTACAAACCACCACAGTACTACCAGTGTCCAGAAAGCTGTGAATGTCTGACCGAGGAGGGAGCGAAGGAGAAGTTCCTCTGCCCTGAAAAGTGCAGTGGCGAGATCTGCGGCTATGAAGGTGTTACGACCTCAAGCAATCCAAAGTACTGCTTTAGAGAAACTTGCAACGCCACGGTTCTCTGCCCACCTGAGTGCGAGTGCATGACAGAGGATGTGGCAAAGGAAAAGGGGTACACCGAGAGGTGCGGTACTGAGGAGTGCGGAGTTGTGGGCGACGAAAAGAAAGAGTACTGCTTCAAGAAGGTGTACATGTGCCCTGAAGGGTGCGAATGTCTGAGTGATGATGAGGTTAAAAAGTACGCCGAAGCTGGAGTCAAGCTCGAAAGGTGTGGCAGTGAGAAGTGCGAAGATGGAAACTACTGCTGGAAGAAGGTGGCCGAATGCCCGGAGGGCTGTGAATGTCTGAACGATGAGGAGGTCAAGGAGTACTATGCAAAGGGCGTAAAACTGGAGAGGTGCAGCGAAGAGCCGTGTGAGGATGGATACTGCTACAGAAAGGCCGAGGTGGAGTGTCCGCAGGGATGTCAGTGTCTGAACAAGGAAGAGGGGTACAAGCTGGGCCTGGATTTCTGCACCGATTCTAACGGAATGCTTCTCAGATGTGGTACTGCGGGAGAGGAGTACCTCTACTGTTTCAGGAAGCCAGAGGAGAGGTGCCATTTCGAGGCGAATATGTGCGTTGGCTACTGCGAGGATGGAAGATGTACCTTCGGCGCAGATTACATGCTCTGCATGGAGGAGTGCAAGCTCAAGTTTGAGGAGTGCCTGAAGGAAAACATAGAAGAGGAGTGCAAGAAGGTCTTCGAAGAGTGCAGCGCAGAGTGCAAGCCGTACTGTGAGTGTCAGCCCTACCCCTGCCCACCCGGATGCCTGTGTCTGAGCGACGAGGAGGTTAAAAAGTACGAGTCTTCCGGAGCTACGGTTGAGAGGTGCAGCGAGAGAACGTGCAAGGCCGGTAACTATTGCTACAGCATCAAGACGGGTGAGTGCGAGTACGACTACAGCAAGGGTGAGTGCGTGGGAAGCTGCAAGGAGGGAGAGTGTCAGCTCAACACGATCTACAGGGATGCAACCACAGGTGAAGTTGTGTATGCAGAGTGCAGATGCAAGCCCGTGAACGCCTGCCCCGAGGGCTGTGAGTGCATGACGAAGGAAGATGCCGTAGAGAAGTTCGCAAAACCCCTGCTGTGCAGCCCCAATCCCTGCGGGATGGAGGGAGAGTACTACACCTACTGCTTCAGAGAGGGTGGAGACGTTTGCAGGTATGACAGGGAGCAGCAGCGCTGCGTTGGTGGATGCGAGATGGGAGAGTGCACGCTCGTAAAAGATTCTTACGGCAACCCCTTCTGCAGATGCCTCACGAAGGCGATTCAGGGCATTGCAGCAACCACCGTTGTTGAGAGGGTTGTTCCCGACACAGCCCCAGCCGTGAGCTGCATACCCGTAAGACTGATAGTGGTTCCAGCACCCGGCGTCACAGGTCTTATCATAACGGAAACCTATCCTGCAGAGTTCGAGTTCAGGTACTCAAGCATCGAGCCGGCAAGCATGGGCAACAACACGGTGAAGTGGCTTCTGATAGATGAGGACGGTGTGGGAAGACAGGAGATACTCTACAAGCTTTGCATTCCGAGGGGTGCTGCTGGGGACTACTACTTCAGAGGAATATGGGAGACTGAGGGTAATGCTGGCGTCATAACTGGAGATGACCACGTCAGCGTGATAATGGTGAGGGCAAACTGGCCTCCCTGCCCCGTAGATGATCAGACACTGCTGAACTTCGTCGGAAAGTGGTCAAAGGGCAAGCTTTCAGATCTTGAGTTCCTACAGGTAGTTGAAGTCTGGAAGAAGGGGTGTGGCGGATGAAGGTTGCACTGAGCTTGCTTATCCTCCTTTGCTTAGTCTCTACAGTTTCGGCCCAGGTGACTGTAACAAGAGACTTGCCAGACTCTGCAACAGTTGGAGAGACTTTCAAAGTAACCCTGAACATTAAAGTTGGCAAGGATGTTCCTGCTGGCGTCATAATCGAGGAGAAACTTCCCGAAGGTTTGAGTCTCGTCTCAAGCTCCCCCGAGGCAAGTGTAAGCGGTGATAAAATAAAGTGGGCGCTCTATGGAGACCAAGTTAAGGACACGAGCATAGAGTACACTCTCAGGGCGGAGAAGGCTGGAAGCGCTGAGTTCAACGGAAGTGTGACGACGATACTCGGTACAGAGAAGATATCTGGAGATAGCACCCTTGAGATATCCGAGAAAGTCAAAAAAACACCGGGATTTGGGCTTATCACTGCCGCTGCAGCGGTTGGTGTTCTTGCAGTCTTGAGAAAATTTGTTTAATTTTTTTATCGGGGCAATCCGAGGAGAGATCTGACCATGTTCTCCCTCGCCCATTCTTTTTCACTTACGAATTCCATTAGTACGGCTTTCTGAGATGGGTTGGGGAAAATGGCGTTGACTATCTCCTCAATGCTCCTGCCAGCAGCATACAGCTTTTCAGCCTTAGCTTTCAGACCTTTGAGGTAGTTCAGGTACCCACAACCCCCTCCCTCGAAGTCACACCAACTCCCGTGTAGGCGTAGCTGAAGTCATGGCTCAAAACTCTCTCTATGGAATCTATGGTCTTCAGCAAGTCCTCCTCCCTCATGCACACCATCTGGGCCGTGTTTATAACCAGATCTCCGCAGAAGAGCCTGTCATCAACGAGGTAGCTGACGTGATCTAAGCTGTGGCCCGGAGTTTTTATCGTCCTAACCTCCACGCCATCGAAAACCATCCTTTCCTCAGCCACTCTACACCAGTAATGCTCTCTGGCTGCCCCCACCCAATTTTCCTGTATTCTGGAATGTCAGGAGGATTTTCAAAATCTGAAGGCTGGAACAAATACCCTCGCCATCCGCTTGAAGAGGTTCACAGCACCGATATGATCCTCGTGGTGATAGGTTATCAGAACCGCCCTTATCTCCCTCTCTCTGAAGTGCTCGAAAACCTCGTGAGCAGTGTTGACGCATCCGGTATCGAAGAGCAGGCCTTTGTAGTAGTAGAGGTAAACCCAGTGGAACACCCTTCCCTCTACCTCAGTCCCAACCTTCACAGCCTCGACATCACCGTGCATCTGAGATACAAGCATGCCGGTTTTCCGCTTCCACCCAATTTAAATTTTAGTTATTTTCACCTCCAACAAAAAGGAAGAAAGATTTACCGCTCACCAATCGCCATCCTGCAGAGATCAACAACCATCAGCGGTTCAAGGCCCTCAGCTCTCACCTTCTCAGCAAGGGTCGTGTAGCACATTGGGCAGTTGAAAACCACATGCGTTGCACCCGAGTCCACCATGTCCTGAATGTTCTTTCTCTGAAGTTCTTCAGCAAGCTCAGCTTTTCCTGCAAGCACAAAGGCAGCACCGCAGCACATTGCCCTCTCCCTGTCGTACTCCCTTTCAGCTCTCTCAACACCAATTAGCTCGAAAATTTTGTCTAACACTTTGTCAGTTTCCGGAATCAGTCTGTTGGAGCAGTTGCGCTGGTACGCTACCTTTATCCCAAGCTCTCTGACGTCCACCTCCTTCAGTCTGCGATAGAGGTGGTCAAAGTAGTGGACGTAGTTGAAGGGTACATCAATGCCGTAGGCCTTCGCAAAGGACTCGTAGAAGGCGTAGCACTCATCGTGGTACATGACTATCTCCTCAGCCTGCAGCTTTTCGAGATTGGCTATGGTTCTTGGTGCTCTTTCCAGTATCACCGACACAAGCCCGTAGTGGAGGTAGAGCATGTTGCAGAAAACGTGTCTCCCCCTGATGATCTCGTAGCCCTCAAAGAGTTTGCTCTTAACGATCTCCTTAGCCTCAGGAAACAGACAGATGTGCACAAACTTTCCACCAACTTTCTTCGGAATAAACTCCCCGCTAACGTCGTACCTTTCCACAAGTGCTTTGAGGGTTGCATCGTCCAGCTTTTTAACCCCATACTGCTCCTGCAGCTCCACTATGCGGTAGAAGGGATGATTGGAGTAGGGGCAGTACTCCTCACACCCGTAGCAGGTGTAGCACTCCTCAAGCACCCTGCTGAATTCGCCCTTCGCAATCTTTATCCTCTCCTCCTTCGCCGAATCAAAGTCGTAGTTCAGATAAAGGCACCTGGTAAGGCAGGCAAAGCTCTCACATTCCATACACAGCTCGGGATCAAACTTCAGGTTCATTCTACACCCCCTCCACTCTTTTACTTGCAGCATCAAGCATTCCTGTGGCAGATGTGTAGATGAAGCTGAGTGCAATCGGTTTTTCGCTCAGCTTTTGATACAGCAGCTCAACATCCGGGTCTTCCCTTCTAAGCTTGGCGATGAACTCATCAACTCCCTTCCCATTCCTGACGATGTCCTCTGCGATGTCCATCCACCTGCGAATCTTATCGAGGGACTCTGCAACCGCTCTGCTACCTTCAACCACTCCAAAGTGTGTGAAGGCCACATGCTCGATCTCCAGTTTCATGAGTCTTTCCAGTGTTTTTACTGCGGACTCAAAGTCGAAGGGTGGTGGTGTCAGTGGAAAGACTGTACCGTTAAAGCACATTCCAACGGCATCCGCTGGAAACAGAACCTTTGATCTCTTGAGATAGTAAACCAGCATGTGTGGAGCATGCCCCGGAGCATGGAAAACCTGGATGATGTCCCCACCAAGATCGAATTCCTCTCCATCCTCGACGACGATCACCCTCTCCTCTTCCAAGGGTTCTGGCTTACCGTAGATCTCTGCAACATCTCCAAGCACGGCCTTGGAAGCTTTCCACAGCTTTTCCGGATTGATGATGTGCTTCGCACCCCTTGGGTGAACCATTACCTTCGCATCCAGTGCCTTTGCCAGGGTTGCAGCGCCACCACCGTGGTCTATGTGGATATGGGTGGGGCAGATGTACTCCACCAACCATTCCGGGTTGATCTCCTCAAGTATTATCTTAGCCCCCTTAGCTGTACCGGGATCTATTATTGCGGCTTTTTCAAAGTTGACGATGTATGCAGAGATCACGCCACTTTCAACGTACTTCAGGGTATCCACAAGATGTATCCCGGGCAGAACCTCCTCCATGCCTTAAATAAAATTATTATTTTTTAAATTCTTTGGTTTTGAGGAAAGTTTATACTGTGTAAGGTGTAAAATCAATCATGAAGTTTTGTGTCCTTGGAGGTGCAGGGCATATAGGCTCCGGGATTGTCCGAGAGCTTCACAGGCTCTGCGACTGTGAGATTCTGATCGCAGACATCAATGTGCAGAAGGCGAGAGACATAGCGAAGGAGGTAAATGGCGAGGTTGTGAAGGTCGATGCAACGGACAGCGGGAGTGTTAGAGATGCCGTTAAGAAGTGTGATGTTGCTGTGAGCGCTGTTGGTCCCTACTACAAATTCGGCGAGGCTGTACTGAAAGCCGTGATAGAGGCGGGAAAGCCCTTTGTGGATGTTGATGATGACTACGATGCAACAAGGAAGTGCCTCGAACTGAGCAAGGAGGCAGAAAAAGCCGGAGTGACTGCAATTATAGGATTGGGGGCTACTCCCGGTATAACCAATGTACTGGCAAGGTACGGCTACGAAAAGCTGGACTCTGTGGATTCGATTGATACCTACTGGGCATGGACGTCGCTCGATCCCACCATGGGGCCAGCGATTATAGCCCACTACTTCCATGCCAGTGACGGGATGATCCCAAGTTACAGAGATGGAGAGTGGATTTATGTTCAGGCTCTATCGGAGTCGGAGGTTGTGGAATTTCCAGAACCGCTGGGCTGCATAGAGGTTTACAACGTGGGGCATCCAGAACCCGTCACAATTCCGAGATACATGAATGTGAAGAACGTAACAAACAAGGGCACAGTGTGGCCAGAGATAATGGCGGAGCTTACAAGGTACTTCTCCATGCTCGGGTTTACAAGCTTGAAAAAGGTGAAGATTGGGAGTAAAGAAGTTGCCGTTAGAGATGTGATGGTTACCTTGACTGAGCACCTGCCAGAGATCGTGCCGATGGAGATGATAGTGAAGATAACCCAGGAGACCGCAAGCAGATTTGGTGACCAGTTTGCCCTCTACGGTGTGGGGATAGCAACCAAGGTGAGTGGAGAGTTGGCGGGTGAAAAAAGAGAGCTGTTCTACGGCATTGCAGAGCCCTCTGCCGTCAAAGCCACGGCACTGCCAGCAGCACTTGGAGCGCTGATGATCGCCGAGGGAAAGATCGACAAGGCAGGAGTGTACGCCCCAGAGGGGATCGTGCCTGCAGAGGAATTTCTGAGGAGGATCTCGGAGCACATCAGAATCGTGGAAGTCGAGAGGGTGAGCAGGGTGATGAGGCTCTGACTGAAAAGTAATTTATATCGGGAGACAACACAAACTTCAGACTGGCCCGGATGGGGTAGTGGTTATCCTCTGGGACTGTGGATCCCAGGAGCCGGGTTCGAATCCCGGTCCGGGCCCTCTCAGTTCGAGTTTTGGCTGCCATAACTTTTCCACCCGGCGTTGAATCAGATACTTCCAAAGTTTCTGATACTGAGAAACAAGTCATGGAAACGCCGGGGGTGGGACTATATAATTGAATTACTTAGTCCCACAAAACTTAAATAGATTTTCTGCTATGTGGTTGTTGATGAGGTATGACATTCATGGATATGAAAATAAATTAAAGAGAGAATGGAAGAAAATTTTGAAAAGCTCAATTCCTGAAGAGAGTAAAAATTTGCTCGAAAGATTTAAGAGGGATCTTGAAATTCAGGGGATTAGTGCTTCAAGGATTTGGAAGTATTTGAGTATTTTACGATATATTAACGAGAATTATAACAGGAAGCCTTTTGATAAATGGGATGAAGAAGATATTAAAGTTGTTATGGCTGTTGTTCAGCAGAAAGTTAGAAGTGGAGAATATTCAGAAAATACTGGTTATGAGTATCGAAAAACGTTGAAGAAATTTTTTAAGTGGCTTTATGGGGCAGAGTGGAGAGGTCTAAAGATTTTGAGGGGTAATGATAAGAGAAATGCTTCGAAACCTGAATATTTGACTGAGGAGGAGATTTTAAAAATGATTGAATATGCAAGGCATTTAAGGGATAAGGCATTGATTGCTGTTACTTATGAAGGGGGATTAAGAATTGGAGAAGCCGCAAATTTGAAGATTAAAGATATTATTTGGTTTTCTAATGTTAATGGAGACTTGAAAGTTAAAATTAGAGTTAGTGGAAAAACTGGTGAGAGACAGATACCTTTAGTTATTGCTGTTCCGTACTTAAAAAGATGGCTTGAAGTTCATCCAAGGAAAGATGAGCCTGAGGCATTTGTATTTTGTAGTTTATCTCAAAGAAATTTTGGAGAAGCAATTGAATATCAAACTTTTAGAAGGATTATTGAGGAGGCAGCAAAGAAGGCTGGAATAAAGAAAAGAGTTAATCCACATCTTTTAAGGCATTCAAGGGCTACTGTTTTGGCAAATTACTTAACAGAGGCACAGATGTGCGAATTTTTTGGATGGGTGCAGGGAAGTGATATGCCGAGAATATATGTTCATTTGTCTGGGAGAGATATTGATAAAGCGATAATGAGGTATTATGGACTTGAAGAGGAGGAAGAGAAGAAAGAAGTTGAAGTAAAACCAAAGAAATGTCCAAGATGTGGTTATTTGAATGCTCCAACTGATATTTATTGTGGAAGGTGTGCATTGATACTTGATGAAGGGGAAAGAGCAAAGTTGGAGATGGAAGAACCTGAAATTGTAAGAGAAATGTTGGATTACATTATGGAACAACCTGAAAAGCTTCGAATGTTGAAAGAGATGCTGGATTTTGTTGAGAAATTGAGGACGAATCCACAATTAATACAAATGTTGATACAATTGAGAGATGAAAAGATTGGGTTAAGTTGAAAAATTTAAAAAATTAGATATTTAATAGAAAAATATATTTGTTTAGAGGATTATTGATTGTGTGATTAAAATGATGGATGGGGGTTTAATGAATAAAACTTTGATTAGGGGCGGTAAAGACGGAAAGAGGATGATGAAATACTACATGAAGAGAATTGAGGAAATAGAGGGGTTTATTAGGCAGCACGATGGGAGAATAACACTTTTGGAACTTGAAGAGCGTTTTAGACCGGAAACTCTTACAATTTTCTTTAAACTTGCACGAGTTAAGGTGTTGGTTGATGGAGAGGTATTTTTGGAATGTGGTAATCATTCCTTGATTTAGAATTTAGGATTAAGGATAGAGAAATATTATAAAATAGAAAGTATTTTATATCATTAGAGTAACTTGGAAGTATGATGGGGGAGTTTGTTGAGAATGAAAATATGATGAGTGCTGGGATGGACAATCTGAAGACAATTGATATGCTGCAACAGTTGCTGCAAGAGGAGATTTGCAGGTTGGTTCAGGGAAAGGTCATTGTGCGGTTTTTGGTGGATGGCGGGTTTGAAGGAGAGGTAATGATTGAAGTAAAGGATATGCAAGTTCGAGGAGATGATCAGGGGGTTATCTTGTCAATAGATGGCTACAATGGTGAACTTTGTTTTAAGTTTCAGAAGACTTTTCAAGGACACTCTTAACCTTTTTTAATTTTTTACACGTGTAAGTAAATTTGAGAAATGCGTATGGTTTGTTTATTTTGTGTGGAATGGTTGTATTTTTCGTTTTTTTCTTATAATTTTGTCTATTTACGCTTTATGTTTAAAGAAACGTGAAATACGGGTTTTTTTACAATTTTTAGATGTATGAATTTTTTCATTGAAAGGCTTAAAAAAGGAGTATGTAAATGTAGTTAATTATTATATGCGTGGGCAGGATGCTGCATACAGTTTGAAAACATAAAGATATTTTATTAATTGAAAGCGGAAAAAGGCGTATGTATGAAGATTTGAGCAATTTGATTTTATTTGTTGAAATTGAAAAATACATGTTTTATTGCGAGTTAGAAAATGCGAAAAATGGGGGGCATTTGTTTTGAGGGTTTGCCCACTAAAAAAGGTAAAGTTTCATTCTTTGTTATTTTCTTCGTTGTCTAATAAGGACAATTCAGTTCTTTTTTTAGTTTTAATGTAGTGTTCTAATAGTTTTAGAGCATTTTCGTTGATATCACCGTTTAATATGTCGGATAAAACGGAATGTTTGAAAAGTTCCCAAAAGAATTCTTCTGAGACTCTGATTCGTTTAGATGGTTTATTTACTATTTCGTAAAGAAACTTTTGCGAGACGCCTTGAGAAGTGGCATGTATATAGAAAAGTCGATATGAATTTATGATATATTCTGCATTGTGAGTTATGAAGAGTTTGAAAAATGATTTTGAAGATTTGAGCATTTTGAGGAATACGTCTGAGCGGAGAAGTATAATAGCCGATGCATCGATTTTTAGATTGTTTTCAATATGTAGGAGTAATTTTTCAGTTTGATTTAGTAAAGAAGGCTCAATTTCTGGAATAAATTCTTTTTTAATGTGTTGCCATAAGTTTTCAATAAGCTTATCAGATTTAATAAAATTGTCGAGGTTGTTTTCAAAGATTTCAGGATATTTTTCTAAGAGTTTTTTGAGCGTTTCTACATTTGCATTAAATTTTAAACATTTTGCAGCAATACCACGTTTTTTTGGTTTATTTTTTGGGGGTCGTCCAATCTTTTTATCTTTTCTAAATTCAATACATTTTTTACAATATGGTTTATCTTTTGAACATGTAATTTCAAGTATAATCTCCTCGTTAATTAACTCTTTAAGACTTTCAGTTATAGCACCTATTGTGTTTGCACCTATATGTTGAATCAATTCTTTTCGTGGCATATCGTGTTGTAGAAGAGCTTCAATGATTTTTGGTTTCCATGTTTTTACTTTTCTCCTCACATCTTAAGTTTTTCCTTAGGTTATATTTTAAGTTTTTGGTTAATCCAAATAGTTTGGATAAACCGAAATCTATCCAAACAGTTTGGATAGAACGTTTCTATTCTGAAGAAAAATTTAAGGTTTTTTAAAACTACGTGGTAGTGATGGAGAATATACGGGTTGGAAAATATAGAATACAGAGGATTAAGACGTCATATTACGTTGCTTTACCGAAGTGGTGGGTAGAATCAAAGGGATTACAGAAAGGCTCAGTGTTGGAGGCTTTTTTGGATGACCAAGGAAATCTGATGTTTCGAGTTGTGGAGGGGGGTATTAGTTGTGATTGATAGTGAAAAACTTTGGGAGATAGTAATGAATGGGAGTCCCACAGCTGCAGCAATAGCATTGCTTGTTTTAGACGAGCAGTTGGGAGGGAAAATTTTGGAGCTTAAAAGAAAACTGGAGGGGGAGGGGAACAATGAATGTTATAATTCTATATTATAAAAACTTTTTGGAGATTTGCAATTTCAGCTTTATTTGTCACATGGTTATGGCAAATGTCCCCTATCAGTTTAGATTTCGCCGGTGCAATTCCGGCAGGGGGCAAAAAGTAGGAAGAGGTGAGAGGAGCTATGGGTCTGGAGTTGGCAGATTTGTTTGGTGGATTGGAGGAAGTAGAGGTTGTAAATGCAACTGTTACGGAGAAGGAAGGGCAGAAAATTTTGGTTGTGGAAGTGAGAAAGGACGGGGAGGATATAGACAACATAGGCTTTATTGGCGAGGATGTAATAGAGGCAGCTTTGAGGAAAGGCAGGAAGGAAAATGGCAGGATATTTCTCAGAGTTCCAGCGAGGGCAGTTACCAAGGGGGAGAGAAAGGTAAATTGGATAACTCAACCATATTAAGCAGGGTGGATGAGGGGCAATCATGCCCCTCTTTTAACTTTTTCGAGGATATGGATATCGAAGATTGGCGTTTGGTTTACTGGGCAAATGGGGTGAAGGATGTTGCCCATGGATGTTTCTGAGTTTATCGAGAATTTAAAACTTGGCAAAAAGATACACTACGCAGATTGTTGGAGATGTTGGAGATTCCAGGAATTTGAGAAATGTAGGTATAGGAAATGGTTTGGGAATCAGCTTTTTTGTGTTAAAGAGGCTGAGAAAGTGGATACTCGATTAATACAATGACAGGGCTTAAGCTTTCTGATTTAGGGGCGAAGGTTGGGGATGTTGAAGTTGATTTTTCCGAAATAGGGACGAATGAAGGGATTGATTTTGTTGATTTGTTAAATTTACAACAAAAACAAAAGCAGGAGATCAAAGAGATTATTTGGAAAAAATATTTGGGTGGAGAAAGGCTTAACGCTGACGATTGTTACTGTTTAGATATTGAAACGATTTATTCAGCTTTGAATGCTTATGTTAAGGTTATTACGTTGCTGGATACTAAAGAAAAGCGGATTTACTTTTTTACTTGGGGAAGCAAGGTTGTTGAGGTTGAAAGAATTGAGAAGAATGTAAGAGCTCATGGTTTTGAAGTTGAGTTTAAAGAGTTTGAAACTGAAAGAGAAATGCTTGAAGCCTTTGTTGAGCATGTTAAGGCAAAACCAAAAGCGTTTTTGGGGCATAACGTTGCCCATTTTGACCTTTCGCTAATCGCTGCAAGGTTGAGGTATTACGGGATCAAGGGTTTGCGATTTTATGGTTACAGGGTTGGAAGTGGGAGTGTTGAGCGTTATTTGTATTTTACCTATGAGATTAAGGAAGATGCGGAAGGGGAAGAGTTGAAAGATGAGGATGAGAAGAGAGAGGTTGAAAATAGGTTTCTCATTGTTGATACCCTTTACATAGCGAGAACGTTACAGATTCCGGGAAGTTTGAAAGAGCTTGCCAAAGACTCTCCATTTTCAAAAAAGGAAATTGATTATACGGAATATGAGAAACCAGAATTGAGTTATGATGCTGTTATCTATGCTATTTATGATGTGCTTTCTCTCCCTTATGTTTATCGTGATCTGATGGCAAGGGTTGAGGGAGTTGTTGATAAGCTGAAGATCGAGAAAAGGGCAAGTGTTCAATGTTATGAGCATGCGTGGGAAAAGGGGAGTGGAACAATTGCAGGCGCTTTTCTTAAACATCTTATTGGAAGGGTAAGCGATGATATAGATGATTGGAATGCTGCTTACCTTGGAGGTTTAACGAGGACGTGGAGAACGGGGAAGCATAAACCAAAGAATGGGAAACAGATAAGATATTTGGATTTAACTTCTGCTTATCCCTTCAGCATTGTTAAGCAGGGGCTTTTGGATATTTATGCTGGGAATGCTGAGTTTTTCAGAGATGTTTCATTTGATGAGGATGTTTACAATGATCTAATTTTCTCTTCATTGCTTTTGTGTAAGGTTAAAAGAGGGGTTGAAATATTCGTTGAGTTGGACGTTGAGAAGCCAGAAATAGGTGAGGAGTGGAACGTTTCAAATCGTTTCTCGATCTCCTACATAAGAAGCTTTGATAAGGGTAAGAAGGTTGCTGATATTTCTCATTCTTTTGGTATTCTTAAAGCGGAGCGTGGGGATGAGGTAATTTTAACGAAAGTAGAATATGAGATTAACAAACTTCTTAATCCAGACTTTGAGAAATGCGTTTCTCCAATCAGGATTTTGTATGGGGCAAGGGCAAAGAGCAGGGAAGAGAGCATGGAGTATATTGAGCTTTACAGGATGAGGAAGAAGCTTAAAAAAGAAGGTGATCCGGCTCAGGTTGGTTTTAAGGTTCTGCTCAATTCAGTTTATGGTAAAACTGCCCAAAACGTTGAGGAATTCTTTACTAAATCAATACCGGCAGCTATAACGGGTTTTGTGAGATATCAGATCATGGCAATTGTTATTAAGGCTTTACAGCTTGGCATGGATGTTTTTTATTCTGATACGGATTCATTGTATGCTGCTGGAAGTGAAAGGCAGCTTAAAGCGTTGATGGATTATGCAAATAAGCTTAATGAGTATCCTAAAGAGCTTTTTGGAGAGGATAATCTTAAAGATGAGGGAGAAAACATAATTTGTTTTTTGTCGGTGAAAAGAAAGCGTTACGCTAAGATTGTTGAGAAAGAAGATGGTAGTATTGTTATTTACGTCAAGGGTGGAAGCTATACGGATATTAATTGGAGACATTTACTTTTGTATCTGGTTTTACTCACTAATCGCTTTACAATTGAAGGAATTCAAAAAGCGTTGCAGGAAAAGGATTTTCCTGAAGAGTTGCCAAAGCTCGATGAGGAGTTTGTTGAGAAGTTTAGAAAGCTTGCCGAAAGGGTTTATAGAGAATATACAGGTAAAGACCTGAAAGAGATTTTTCCTCAGCTTAACAGATCGGCAAAAATCACTTTGTTGAGAAACTTTCATGCTGGTAAATTGGGATATCACAAAGAGAGTTTCCAGCATAGGGTTTTGAGGGCATGGGAGTTTGAAGCGTATAACCGATTTCTGAAATTACATGGATATGATACCTTGGAAAGGCTGAAAGAAGTCTTTTGGAGTTTGGTTGATCTATACCATGAAAGGGCTAAAGCTGAGAAAGAGGGAAACAGAAAAGTGAGTAAGTGGCAAGAGTTCTACAATTTGCTTAAAGAAGAATTGAGCGAAGAGGGATATGGTGAGTGGATTGCTGAAAGTGGAGAATCTGAGAGGTTTGCTTATCATTTCAGGAAGCTTGCAAAGCGTTTAGGAATGAAGGATATCAACTTAAAGGATACTCGATTTTATCTTAATTTGTTTGAGAAGCTAAGAGAGTATTGGGATTTGAGAGAGTTGGTAAGCTCAATCGCTCCAAAGAGTGTTGAGATAAACGATTTTGATAATTCTTACATTGGCGATTGGATAAATAGTTTGGATAACGAAATTTACAGTTTGGAGGATGAGCTTTTGGCTTTGCTTAAAGAGCTGGAAGGATTGAGAGAGAAATATCCTATGCCAAAGGCTTATATTGGCGTTTTCTTCGGGGTTTACAATAAGGGGGAGAGGCTGGATAATGGTAAAAGAAAGGTTGTCAATCAGCTTGCTGAAAAGATGGAAGAAATAGCTAAGGAATTTTTTGATGGGGAGAAGGCAGAAAAACAAGCTTTAAAATTTGTTGAAGAGCTGGAAGGGCTTTTTTACTCAAATCAGTATCTTTTCGATGAACCAAAGGATTACGATATTTTGAAGGATGAGAGCTTTGACTTGCGTTACGAGCTGTATCAATCGATGCCAGAGGTTATACCGGTTATTAGGGCTAAAGATTACGTGGCTATTCTCACTACGCCAGTTGAAATTGATACTGTCGAATTCAGGATGAAGGAGGGTATCTGGATCAGGAAACTGGAGGATAACAAGGATAAAAGAGCGATAACAAACGCTGCGATGAAAGAGCATTGCGGAATTCCAGGATATGTGAGAGGGATCAAAAGCAAGCCTGTAAGTTTTAGGTTAAGGGTTGTTGATTTGTATAACGTTGAGAGTATCGAGATTTTGAGAGATAAAAAGGAGTATGCAAACGTTACGCTTTTTCTCTCATACATTGGTGGGCTATTCTCAAAATTCAGAGTGAACAAGTTTAGAATGCTTGCAGGAAAGGAGGAGAACGAATGGCAGATTAACATATTTGAGGCGTATTGGGCAGCTTACAGATTATCAAAGCTCCTTCACAAGTGGTTGGAAAAGAAGTTTGAGAAATACGGGGTTAAGATTGAGTTACCACCGTTTACCCACGTTTATCAAACTGATATCTCTCAGCAAGTGGATGAGGATTTCTTTTGGGATATTTCCATGGAAGCGATGAGAATAGCAAGGGAGTTAAAGAGAGCAAAGCAGAGAGGAAGTCCAAGAATTGTTTGGGAGCATAGCGATGGAAAGGATTTAACTGTTATCGAGTTCACCAATAGCTTGGCGTTGAAGGTTTACGATAAAGCAGCTTCAGCGATGAACAAAATAGCAAGTGAAAAGATGACAGACTATGAGAGAAGGTATTTTAAGAAAGAAGCGGAGCAGGGATGGAGAGCTGAGCAAAGTTTTGTTGCGGAAAGGAGTTTGGACGTGGCAATTAGTTATTGCTTTGTTCTGAATGCCATTGATTGTAGGAGCTATTTTGAGCTGCTGAGAAATTGGGACAAAATTGTAAATAGAAGAATCAATACAGTTTATAAAAATAAGATAATGAAAGTAAGTTTTTCATCAAGGGTAAGGGGATGGTTCAGCTTTGGGAGAGATAAGGTCGAGGTGTTGTTTGAAGCAGGACAGATTTTGATAGGATGGGAAAGTCAAGTAATGTTCGATAGGGGTAATGTTGAAAAAGTGGCGTTGGGTGAATCATTCCCTCTTGCCCCACTTGAGGGTCGTGGGGAAAACTTGTTTGCCGTCGGCAAACATGCCCCCCCCACTTGGCTACGTGGGTTGAAGTTGAAGATAGGATTTTATGATAGGCTTGGCTTGGTATTTTGGGAGTTTGAACGAGAAGATTGGGAGAAGTTGAACGATGAGAGAGTGAACGTAAGGGAATTTGAATGGTTGAAGGATTATCATGCTCCATTGCTTACAAGATTTTGAGGGGGTTTAGTTATGGATGTGAGAATGGAGATTGTGAAAGAATGGAAAAGGCGGGATAAAAAGCATTGGTGGAAGTGTATTCAGTGTGAATTTTACCATGATGGAACTTGTAAAAGAAATGGATTTTACAAATCATTGGATTATATTATTGCTATTCTTGAAGGTAAGGATTGCCCCTTTGCTGCTATTGATAGTTGGGTAATTTGTCCATTTACAGGTGAGATTGTTTCAACTGATCGCTGCGAAGAATGTGGAAGGTTTACGGCTTGTCATAATTGGTTATAATATGATTTATTTATTGTAATTTTAGATATTAAATATTTTTTGTAGATATTTTTTTCTATTGAGTTATTTTAGAAATAGTAGTTTTGGGACTTAATATTTCGAAAATGGACGCCGGGGGTGGGACTTGAACCCACGAGCCCTTAACGGGCACCGGCTCTCAAGGCCGGCGCAGTGCCTCTCTGCAACCCCGGCTAAGTGAAAGGTCTTAGCCCCAAGGTATTTAAAGAGTTGCGGTTAGTGGCTGTGATGCCCCACATCTTTGAGCCGGAGAAGGCACAGATACTGGAGTCGGAGTGGAGAAAAAAGGTGTTTCCTGCAGAGAAGATTGTAGAAACAATCAACAGCATAAGGGGTCTGAAGAAGAATGTAGCATTCGACGTAGGTGCGGGCACCGGCTACTTGACAGTACCACTCTCAAGGATCTTCAAGAAGGTGTACGCTGTGGAGATCAGTGAGAAAATGGTGGCCAAACTTAGGGAGAGGCTTGAAAAGGATAAGATACTGAACGTGGGCATAATTCTATCCGAAAAGCCACCGGAAATCGACTTTAAAATTGACCTCGTTCTGTTCTCAAACGTACTTCATGAGATGGACGATCCTGCAGGCTACTTGAGGTGGGCTGAGAGGGCAGACTACATCCTCGTTGCAGAGTGGAAAAAGGGTGCTAAATACGGACCACCTCCTGAGGAGAGGATCAGCTTGGAGGAATTGCAGAGCATGTGCGATTTCAAGATCATCCTTGTCGATGAGTTGCCCTACCACTACATCGCCGTGATGAAGCCGAAATAAATATATCTCCAGCCCCAGACGATGAGCACATGAATAAAACCTTGTTCTACTCCATTGCTGCAACCTTGGGCATTCTCTCAGCGGTTGTGGGAAGTTACCTTTTCCAACCGCACATCACGAGTGAGAGTCTTTCAATCTACTTCTTTTACTCCGACTCCTGCCCTCACTGCAAGCAGGTAAAGCCACACGTTGCCGAACTTGCAGACAGATTTAATCTAACCTACTGCAACGTTGCAAAACTGAGCGGGAAGTGTCTCGAAATTGCCCAGGAGCTCAAGCTGAAGTATGTGCCGACCCTCGTTGTCTTTCAGAACAACACCACCTCAGTCTATGTTGGGTCCGACGAGGTTATGAATTTCATAGAGGAGGTATCAAAATGAGGGGGTCTACCTACAAGTTTGCCTACATTCTCACTCTCGCTGGTATAGCGGACTCCATTTACCTTCTTTACACTGGCTCTCAAGCATACTGTCCCTTGGGTGGATGTGGTTCCCTGTCCGTGTTCTTTTTACCACACTACACTCCCGCCCTTCTCGGTCTGCTGTGGTTCCTCTCCTCTCTGATCGTGTTCAGCTGGAACAACAGATTCTTAATGCTCGCCTGGCGGTTTCTCGGCGTTTTGGGCATGTTCTTCCTCGCAACCTACGCCATCCTCCACCACTACTTCTGCCCTTACTGTTTCGCAGCTTATGTAATCGGAGCGATCCTGATCTGGATCTCTGAGAAGGAGTTTGGTTGAGTTTTTTAATTTAAAACTCACCCCTCCTCACAACTTCTAAAGGTATCCTCCCTCTGTGCACGGCCGTTGCAACAAGAACCCCACTACATCCAATGCCCTTTAATCTCTCAAGATCTTCAACTCCAGAAATCCCACCACCGAGCAGAACTGGATTGTCAGACACACCCATCACTTTCTCCAACAGTCCAAAGTCTGCCCTCATGGTTCCAACAGTGCCTATGTTCAGCACGATGACGTGGAGATCGAAGGAGTTGAGGAACTCCACACACTCCTTCCATCCACCGAACTTCCCCGAGGCGTCCATAAACCCCTCCTTGAAATCCAGACTGACGTAGCAGCCATTAACGACCTTCGTTATATCGTATGTCTCGGTGCCGAGAACCGGTGTGAAGCTCAAACCTTCAAGCTCCTCTGGACTTCTGAAACCACAATCAGCGATCAGCTCCTCAACTTGCTGAGCGAGTTGGTTTAGAATCAATGTGTTGTCTCCCCGCCCCATTATCCTGTCCAGATCTGCAGCATACAGGTATCTTGGTCTCACTGCAGACACGACATCAAAAGGGTCGCTTGAAGTTACAAGCGGACTCGATTCGCTGATTGGGCTGTATCTGTCCCTTTCACCTTTTTTACCCGCAACAACAGCACCATCTTTGATGTCTATCACAAAGAAGACCTTCATGTTGAGATGTTGACCAGTGGATTAAAAAGGAAATGTTAAATAAACCTCTGACTTAGAAGGGCAAGGTGATAAGATGGTTGTGAAAGTCGGTGTTTTGAAGATGGGTGCAATCGGTACCGCTCTGCTTGTGGAATATCTGCTTGACGAGAGGGCGGACAGAGGAGATATTGAGGTAAGGGTTGTTACAAGCGGTGCAAAGATGCAGCCCGAGGAGGCTGTGGTAGCCGAGAAGCTGAAGGAGTTTGATCCGGACCTCGTTATTGTTGTGTCTCCAAACGCTGCCCTTCCAGGACCAAAAGCTGCAAGAGAGGCTTTCGAGGGCAAGCCCGTGATCGTGATCAGCGATGCCCCAGCCAAGAAGGCCAAGGACGAGTTCAAGGAGAAGGGGTTCGGATACATCCTCATCAACGCTGACTCCATGATCGGAGCTCGCCGTGAGTTCCTCGACCCAACGGAGATGGCCCTGTTCAATGCTGACGTTGTCAAGGTTCTTGCAGCAACCGGTGCATTCAGACTTGTGCAGGAGGCAATCGACAAGGCTATAGAGGACATCAAGGCTGGAAAGCAGCCTGAACTGCCTCAGGTAGTTGTTACCGCTGAGAGGGCTGTTGCTGCCGGAAACTTCAGCAACCCATACGCCAAGGCAAAGGCGATGGCGGCTTTCTACATTGCAGAGAAGGTTGCAGACATTGACGTCAAGGGATGCTTCATTGAGAAGGATCCGGAGAAGTATATCCCGCTTGTCGCCTCAGCCCATGAGATGATGAGGATCGCTGCAATTCTTGCAGATGAGGCGAGGGAGATAGAGAAGGGCAACGATACTGTCTATCGCACACCGCATGCAAAAGAGGGCGCAATACTGAAGAAGACCCAGTTGATGGCCAAGCCCGAATGAGAACAAGAATTTTAATCTCAATTTTTATATTCCTTTGTCTGGTTCTGGTCTATTCCGTTCTTTTTGTTGCCATAATGCTGAACTTTGAAGGCAAAAACTACTCCTTCGTCGATGGTGTTTACTGGACCATCACAACCATAACAACTGTTGGATACGGAGATATCTACTTCACATCCTACATCGGCAAGGCCTTCTCCATAGTCGTAATGGTCAGCGGTGTTCTTTTCTTCTTTGGGTTCTTTGTTCCCTACGCCATACTTCCGTGGGCAGAGCAGAGGTTAAGGCTTGTTCTACCAACTGAAGTGAAAAATCTCAGCAATCACTTCATCATCTGTGGATACAACCGCTTTACAAAGGAGTTTTGCAAGATCCTGAGGGAGTTCAGGGTAAACTACGTTGTTCTGGAGAAAAACCAGGACAGCGTTAGGGAGGCTCTTGACGAGAAGATCAGGTGCGTTTACACCGACGGCTCTCTGGAGTCCTTCAAAAAGAATGGAGTGGAGAATGCAAACGTCGTTATCGTGGGCTGGGAAAGGCTGGAGGACATTATCGACACCCTCCTCACCCTCAGGAATTACGATATCAGGAAGTATGTGATCTACGGAGATCACAGGTATTCACGGTATCTGCATTATGCGGGCGCAACTAAGGTGTTCCTGCCGAAAAGCCTCATAGCTGCAAGCATTGCAAGAACTATACTGGAGGAGGCGCAGATAGGCAGGATGAGGGAGCTGTTCGGAGATATTCACACCGCTGAGATCGTTCTACCGCAAAATGTGTCTGTCTCAGAACTCGAATCCAAGGGTATAAGGGTTATTGCTGCATGCCGCATGGGGAGACTGGAGTTCAACCCGTCAAGAGATCGCATGCTGGAAAAGGGTTGTGTAGCCCTCATTGCCGGGAAAAAGGACTCCCTCAGGAAGGTGATACATGAGGGTACTCATCTTAGGTTACGGTGATGTTGGAAGAACAACGTCGAGAATCCTCGCCTCAAGGAGAGTTGAAACTGTCGTTGTGGATCGTGAGGACGTTGCGGTTGAGGAGGAGGTTGAATTTATCAGGGCAGATGTGACGCTTGAGGAGTTCTGGGAGAAACTTGATGTTGCCGGATTTGATGCTGCAGTTGTTGCATTACCAGACGATCTTCACTCGATATTCTGCATTCTCACTCTCAAGAACAAAAATCCCGAAATGCGGATCTATGCGAGGTGCAACAACGCAGAGAATGTGGGCAAGATGTATGCTGCAGGAGCAGATTACGTCATTGTTCTGCCGATTGTAGCTGCAGAAATGATTCTGTCGGAGATCTTCGGAGAATCCATAAGAAGGAAGATGAGTTTCGAGAACATAGACGTTGTTGTTTACACTGTAAAGGAGGGTTCAAAGCTCATTGGCAAAACGCTGAGGGATCTGGAGAGTTATGGTGTTGTGGTGATTGCCGCTGAGTGCAATGGAGAGACGATAACTGATCTGAACGCCAAAATAAGGGAGGGGTGCAGAATAGCGGTTGCTGGGAAAGAGGAGGATCTGATAAAGATTGAGGTTGAGCTAAGTGTAGGTAAAGAAAAGATTAAAAGTGATTGAATTGTCATATTTTCATGGCGAAAGTTTATGTTCTCGTGGATAACAAAGTTGTGAACCTCAGACCGCCGGGAATGAAGGCCGAATGGGGATTTTCAGCCTACATTGATGCTGGAGAGCCAGTTTTGATGGATGCCGGGCAATCGGACATTGCACTCAGAAACATGCTCACCTTCCAGCTTCCCATGCCGGAGAAGGTTGTTCTGAGCCATGGCCACTACGACCACACAGGTGGTTTGATGAGCGTTTTGAGGCCAAAAATGAGGCTCTACGCTCATCCGCATGCCTTCCTTCCGAGGTTCTACAAGGGGATGCATGTGGGGATTCCCTTCGTCAGGGAAAGGATATCCTCAGTAGTTGAGATCGTTGAGCAGAGAGAACCAGTTGAAGTTGCAAAGAACGTGTGGATGCTGGGCGAAATTCCCAGAAAGCATGAAGAGGCCCTGCTTGAGGACTCCTTCATTGTCGTGGATGGCAAAAAGGAGGAGGACAGGTTGCTGGACGACACCTCGATAGCCGTTAAAACTGACAAAGGAGTGCTGCTCGTTCTTGGATGCTGTCATGCAGGACTGAGAAATACGGTGGAGTACGCTGAAGAGGTGACGGGCGATGAAGTGAAGTACATTGTGGGTGGTACGCACATGATCGCCTTTACACAGCAGGAGCTGCCCGAGATCATAGCATGGATCGACAGGAAGGTGGAGAAGATTGCCCCCTGTCATTGTACAGGTTTGGCAAACGAGTTTGTGCTGAAGGAAAAGCTTGGCGACAAGTACGTGATGGTCGGAAGCGGGAGTGTGTTTGAGGTTTAAGCCTGCTGCATAGCCAAAAACATGTCTCTCCTTTCCAGTATTTTCTTTTTTACCCTTTCTGGATTGTTATCTGCAGCCAAAATTGATACCAACGGGTCATCCTTGTTGTACACATCCCCCCTCTTCGGAACATCTGCAAAGAAGGGATTTCCGGCTGGGCTGACTTTAATTTCCATTTTTCTGGGAGTGAAAAGCACAGCTCTGACAGCATACCTTTTGGGCTTAACCCTTTCAGGCAGCTTTCCTCCGAGGGCATCTACATGCATCCTGAAGATGTTCACGTCACAGCTCCACTCAACGCTGTCTAAGGAACCCTGGAAGCGTGGGTTTACCTCCAGTATGTAGGGCCTGTGTTCTCCATGCTCGCTCGCCAGAATAAAGTCCACACCCACCGATCCTGAAAGGCCAAAGAGTTCCACCGTCTCAACCGCAAGCTTCTCAAGCTGCACTCTCAGTTCTCTGTCCACAGTTAGCGGGGTTAGGTTCCCGGAGTACCTGAATCCGTCAGCGTTCATCTCCCTCCATCCGGCAAAGATCAGGTTGCAGGCCACCGGTACAGCATTTCCCTCGTGGGCGATCAAGGAGACGCTACAGGGAACTCCTTTAATGTACCTCTGTTTTACAAAGCCCTCTTCACTGCTGGAAGATATCGCTACATCCTCCCCCCCTCCCCCCTTTCTGGGCTTGACTATTCCCACCTCATCTTTTCCCAGAAGTTCGGGGAAGGGAAGGCCAGCCTTCTCAAGCTCCCTGTAAAATCTCAGCTTGTCCACAACACGCTCGTCGGGCTTATTGCACAGAAGCTCAGCGTTGATTTTCAGATCCTCAAAACCCGAGCACAGCACCACAGGAGCATTAACCTCGTCTGCAATCTTCTGGACAATTTCTGCCACTCTCAGCTCTTCAACCCCATCTTCAACCTCAAAAACTTCGGCGTAGATTCTCAGATCGGCATCTGCGAACTTTGTTACAGCACAGACTTCATATCCTGCTTTTCGGGCGGATTCTGCAACATTCCTTACGTTGTTTCCGGCTAAAAGCACCTTTTCAGGCATCTCCTTATTACATCCTCCTCCTCGCTGCGATAGACATCATCCATGCTGCCCTCTCCGAGAACATCCAGTCCCCTGATGACAACAACGGGAATTCCATCCCCACCTTCCCCCATGAGGAGGTTGGCAAAGGCCGCTATTTCGTCGGCAACGCATTCAACAGTCACCTCAAGCTCCCTGCCGTAGAGGTCCTTCTCACCCACCCAGTCCTTCATGGCAGTAACCCCCGAGATTCCTATGGCGAAGCCGACAACACCCCTTCTGAAGCACCTTCCGTTTGTATCTGTGATTACAACTCCAACATTCTTTCCCGTAATTTCAACCAGCCTTCTTCTCAGCTTTTCTGCGCTCTCATCGGGATTCAGGGGTGGAAGGATGATCTTCCCCTCTTCGACGTTTGAGGCATCTATGCCTGCGTTCACGCATACATTGCCGAACTTTGCCTTCACAAGCAGAAAGGGTTCTCCGAGCAGTATTTCCTCGCTTTCTTCAATAACAGCCTGAACGAACTCTGGCGGTTTCGATAAATTTTTGGAGAGTTCGATCGCCATTTCTGACGGTTTGAACTCGTCAAGGTCTCTAACTCTACCTTCAGCTTTCGAAACGATCGTGGAGCAGACAACAACAACATCGCCACTTTCAAGCTCGATCCTCTCTGCCACCATCTCGGCAATGTCGTCCCCCTCTTTGATCAGGGGGAGCCTTAGTGGTATAGCCTCAACCTTCGGCATAGCTTCAGCCTTCATGCTTGGCAAGGAACTCAAAGATTATGTCCAGAAGCTCATCCTTACTCAGCATCTGCTGTACAGCTCCCTGGGCGAGGTCTTTTCTTCCACCTCCACTGCCCTTGGCCCTTCTTCCGATCTCCCTCATCAGCTCTCTTGCATCATACTTTGCTCCACTGAAGGTCACGACAAACACTTTCCCCTCTCCACGAGCCATCAGACAGCCCACCGCTTTTCTGCTGGCGAGCATTTCGGCAAGCTTTTGCAGCACCTGCATATCCCCCTCAATTATATCCGCCACGACTTTGACCGAGTTGAACTCCTCAGCCTTCTCGATCATGCTTTCAGCCTTGACGCTGGCAAGCTCAGCTTTGAGCCTGTCTATCTCCTTCTTCTGCTCCTTCCATTCCTCAAAGAACCTCTCAACGGTCTTTGGCAGTTTTGCGGGTTCAACCCTGAGTATTGAGCTTGCCTCCTTCAGCAGGTTTTCCATCTCTTCCACAGCTTCAATCGCCGCCTCTCCTGCAGCGTACTCAAACCTTATAACACCATCCTGGATGGACTCCACCTTCAAAATCTTCAGCATTCCGATCTCGCCGGTAGAGCGGCAGTGGGTGCCACCGCATGCTTGCACATCATTTCCAACCTGAACGATCCTTATCTCCCTTCCCGGCGGCACTCCTCCTTGGTAGAGTCTGAACCCAAACTTCCGCTCCGCCTCGATTCTGTCCATCCACATCCACCTAATCGGCCTGTTGGCCAGTATCTCCCTGTTGGCAAGCATCTCTATTGCCCTTATCTCCTCGGGACTGGGTCTTCTGAAATGAGTGACATCGAGTCTGGCCTTCTTCGTTTCCTTCTTCGCTCCTGCCTGCCATATGTGCTTTCCGAGGACGTTCTGTATTGCGTACAGCAGCACATGCGTTGCAGAGTGGTGCCTCATGTGCCTCCATCTCCTCTCCTCGTCGATAACACCTTTAACTCTCATGCCCTCCTTCAGCTTCTGAGATCCCTTCACGGCATGCAGAACGATGCCATCAGCTTCGAGCACGTCGTAAACCTCAAACTTCTCGCCATTGGCAATCAAAAAGCCTGTATCGTTATCCTGACCTCCGCTTTCGGGATAAAAAGCACTTTCCCGCAGTATCACGTAATCTCCCTCAACACCCAGAATCTCCGACTCGAACTCCAGTAAAGTGGGATCGTCGTAGTATAGCCTATTCGTCTTCGGATACTCTCTCTCCAGCCTTATCTTCTCCTCCTGCACCTTCTCAGCCTTTGAGTGTCTGGAAGCCAGCTCGGCGTAGATGTCTTTGGGAATGCTTACCTCTGCCCCCCTATCCCTTGCAATTTTAACCGCCATCTCAACGGGGATGCCATGAGAGTCATACAGCTCGATGAGGTCATCCTTGTCCAGCCGCTTTTTCCTACTCACGAGCCTTTCAACCAGCCTTACGCCTTTAGAAACTGTAGTTGAATATCTCTGCCTCTCAATGTCGAGTATTTCCTGAATCGTTTCGAGAGGCACATCAAACTCAAACTTGAGGATCTTCTTGTGCATCTCCACAAGGTCAAACACATCCAAACCGAGCTCCAGCTCCTCAGCTAATCTGAAGCTCCTCCTTATCATCAGCCTGGCAAGATAGCCAGCACCGGCGTTGGATGGGATGAGACCATCACCAAGCATGAAGAGTATGCATCTCGTGTGATCTGCAAGAGCGTAAACCTTCTCAAGGGGAACAACTATGCTCTCAAGCTCCTCAACACTCACGCCAGTTTTTGCCGCAACACTGTTGCGAAGCTCATCCAATTTTTCTCCCCTCAGCTCACCCATTATGCCCGCAAGTTTGGAGCTCTCAGCTACAATCCTCTTTATATTTTCATCCTCTCTGCTGAAACCGATGTTGCTGTTGTCGATGATTGAATCAACCACCTCTGGGAATATTGCATCATAGACTGTCGGCGTGCCCTTGCTCGCCCACACGAACCTCTCAAGCCCATATCCCGTGTCAACTATGTAGTTGTCCATTTTCCTGTATCGTGCACCCTTTATTTCGATGTCTCCATCAGGATGCTCTTCGAGATTCATGAAAACCAGAGTTGCAAGCTCCAGACCACCCACGAGGGCCTCAAGACATGGACCAGCATTGCCACCTCCCGCCCACGGCTCCTCCTTGTAAATTATGTCGTCTTTCTTCACTCCCAGCTTCTCAAGCAGCTCTGTGCAGTAGGCCACAGTCTCGTTTTTCCAGTATATCTCCTTCCCGGGATAGTTGAACGCATGGTGGGCCATCATTTCAAAGAGTGTGAGGTGTCTGCCGGTTCTCCCAACACTGTCCAGATCGTCGAGCCTTATGCAGGGCTGGGAGATGGTCAGGGGGTTTGCTGGTGGTGGAGCGACTCCAGAAGTGACGAAGGGTTGAAAATCGGCTATCGATGCTATTGTCAGGTAGATGTCAGTCCTCCATCTTGCAACAACTGGGTATCTCTCTATTCTACCGTGCCCTCTCTTCTCAAAAAAGCTGAGGTAAAACTCCCTCATCTCATCAAGCTCGAAAGATCGACTGAAAACGGGGTTTCCTATGAAACTGTAGCTCTCACATGGGGGATCACCGCAAATTTCCCTGCTTTCATCCGTCGTCCAGAAGAACTTACCGCATTTTGGACATTGCTTTCTGATGAAGCCGTTATCCTTCAGAAACGTGATGTCCAGATACTCCTCCTCCAGGCTCATTGGCCTCTCTACGTGTATATGTTTATATTGATTTCCTTAGACAAATTTTACTCCCAGCTCGGGAAGATGCTGCCTTGCCATTATGTTCAGGATTAGAGGAGTTAGGCCCTCAATTAGCCGTGAGGTGGAGAGTGGCCCAGCATCAAGTGGTCTAAGTCCATCAATCTCGGCGATGAGATCGATTACTACCTTCTTTGCCTTTTCATCATCCCCGCAAACCGGGACGTCCCACTCGAATTTCTCCTTGAGGTTGGCAAACCTCTTTGCGGGAATTGTATGTAGGGCCGAAACAACAGAACTGTTCTCAAGAGCAGAAGCAAGCATTTCCGCAGCGGAAACATCCTTTACATCGTACACGAACACACCATCAATCTTTTTAACCGGAACTAAGGGTGATACGACTATCTTCCCTTTAAGTGAATCTTTTAAAAGCCTTGCAGTTTCGATGGCGTGCTCCCATGGAATGGTGAAAATGGCAATCTCGCAGTTTCTTGCGGCATCCTCATTTGCCATTCCGGATATCTTCCCACTGCACAGTTTAAGGTACTCCTCAGCCTTTTCAATGGCCTTCTCCCTCTTACGCGATCCAACAATCACCTCATGCCCCACTCTGGCAAGTCTGATTGCCAAGCCCTTCCCGAGGTTTCCCGTTCCGCCCAGAAGTGCTATTTTCATCGGATCACCCTCTTGCCCTATCATCGGACGTTTCTTTATTAATCATTTCGCTTGTAACCCGATGTAGGGGTACAGAAGCCTAATACGGTGCACTGTCAGCGCTGTAGAGAACTGTATAAAATACAATTTCATTTTTGTGAGTTAATATTTTATTTTTTCCGGTCGCAGGCATAAACATGTGCGAGGGGCTGTACTTCAGGTATGTGGAAGACATTAAAGCTGAGCGAAGAAGGGATAGAGACTACTTCGAGAACAGGTAGTCCCTCAGAGCGTTTCTCAATTCACCTTCAGCCCTTTCAAGATCTCTCCACGAGTTTTCCACACTTCTGATTAGTTTCACAACCCTTTCAACCTCACGTTTAATCTTGGCGGAGGTTTCCCTATCAACATTGGTCTCCGCCAAGCACTGTATGGCCGTCAGTGGATTTCTTATCCCATCTACCAGTACCGCAAATGAGTTTATAGCTTCTCTGAGGTTGTTGATGGATTTTATTATGAGGTTGTAGGCCTTCTGCATAACTACTGTTTTTGCAACGTCTGCTGCAAGCCTCTCAAAAGCATCAATGATCTCTTCATCCACCTCAAACCACTCAGGCAGCTCTACTGAGAGTGAACCAACAATTTCACCACCTGCTATAATTGGTGTGGTCAGAGTTACACCATCAAAGATCGTTTCAGTTACCACCATATCCTCTGTACAGCCTTCCAAGCACAGTGTTGCGGACGGAAAGTACTTCTGAAGTATCACTTGCACCATCTCCAGATCTGCATGCAACCTTGAGACATCCACGGCTGCTCTTAGTACGGTTTCAAGACTGACCATTCTTGTTATGTCCCTAACTGTTAGAATTACCAGGTCACCTGCTTTTTTACAGTTGATGTCTGCCCATTTAAGCCTGCCTTCTGGTGGTTTAACCAGCACCTCAATCTCAAACTCGTTTATAGCTCCGCCCTTCAGCTCACTCATAGCTTTCACAAAAACATCGATGTAGCTTTCATGCACAAATTCATACACCCTTTTTCCAGTCAGTCCATTTACATTTGAGAATTTTATCGTGTTGTTTTCAACTATAAGGATACATTCTTTAATATTCTCCAAAATAAGCTTGGAGAATTCCATAATGAAAAGTAACTCTCATAATATATAAAGCTACACGTAAACTTTTATAATCTCCCCCATCCCCTTGCTCCTCCCTTCCCTGAAGATGAATTTCTGTCCCTCGTAAACGTACTGGGGATGGTACTTGAACCTCATCCTGACTTTCCCTCTGTCACCTGACTTCAAATACTCTCTGTCCATGTCCGCGAAAGTGACAGTTTCAGATATTGTCTCGACATGCATAACCGGCTCATAACCGACTTTTATCAGCGTTGGATGGGTGAAAACGTAAACTTCAGCCTCGAACTCCCATACAGCGTTCGGCTCCTTTCTGCTCAGAACCATACCCCTTCTCAGCTCATCGTACCTGGCACCCTTGATCGCAACGCCGATTATGTCTCCACTCTTCGCCCTGTCGATCCTGTAGTGGTGCATCTCCATGCTCTGAACCTTCACCCTCCTGAAGCTGCCATCCTCAAACGGCCCTATGAAGACCTCCTCTCCCTCCCTGAGTTCACCGCTTTTCACGCTCCCGCTGACAACCGTTCCGACACCGGTAACCCTGTACACCTTGTCTATGTACATCAGAAACTCCCTCTCGGCGGTGTACCTCTTCGGGAGGTGGAGGAAGATCTCCTCAAGGGCACCGTAACCTTCGAGTGTTATTGCAGATGTCACAACGATGGGAACTATCAGCCTGTTGGCACTCATAAGCTCTGCAGCCTTTCTGGCATCATTCCTGCTCTTAACGTGGACCGGAACCCTCCCAACCCTTCTGAGAGTGGATGAAACTTCCTGGATGACCTCTGAAATTCCGTTCTCGCTTACCATATCAGCCTTTGTTATTGCAACTATAACCGGCAGATCCATTGCCAGCATGATGCCGAGGTGCTCCTTGGTGGTTCTCATAACACCATCGTTCGCAGCAACAACAAGAAGGCCGTAGTCTATCTTTTGTCCCAGCAAACCCCTTATCGTCGTCCTCAGCCAGGGTTCATGCCCGACTGTATCAACAAAGCTAACGAGCTTGTCAGCAGTCTCGACAACCAGAGCCTTTTCAGCCTTGTTCATTGGGTTTTTTAGTCTCATCACCTCACCATTCCTGTATCCGAAGACGGCAAAGTTTATCTCCGCACTCAAACCCCTCTCTATCTCGTGTTTAAGGACATCCAGATATATTCTGGTCGCCCCATCCCCATTGTCCGGTTTTCCGGTAATCAGGCAGCCAACGAGGGTGGACTTGCCATGGTCCACATGTCCGGCAGTCCCAACAAGGATGTGCTCCTTTGCGTTGCTCTTCCTTATCTCCACAATGCCAACATAGCCCCCGTTTACGCTGTACCTCTCGACTTCCGCTATCTCGGCCTCGACCTCTTCGGCGAGCTTTCGCAAAACGCTGATGGTTTCCTCGAACCTCCCCTCATCAATACCCCTAACCTCTCCCGAGTCAGAAACGCCAACAACGTAAATTGCTCTACCCTTCCCCATTATTATCCTGTGGTTCATCTGACAGGCAAGCTGCCTGAACCTGCCCTCCTTGAGATGGTAGGAGGTCAAAAACTCCTTGAACTCAACGTTTTCTCCTTCCCCCCTCCTTACGAGTCGGAGTACTTTTTCCACGATTTAACTTTTCTTTTGCCTGTTTTTAATCTTTCGGATTGTCCCAGCTCCTTCTCAAATACTCCCGCACAGCTTCAGAATCCAGCCATCCTCTGTCGAGCATCGTCAAGAGCTCCTCTATTCTCTTAATCTGGTTCATGATCTTGTCCTTCACCTCTCCCTCCAGCTCCATTTCCGTTAAAATGGATATGGCAGCTAAAGGATTCCTGATCTGATCGGCGAGGATTGCAAAGTGCTCTATGTTTCTCTCGATCTGCTCGAAGGCTATCCACTTCTCCTCTTCCGTCTTTGAAGCTTCAATTGCAAGAGCCAAGTCGCTGGCCAGTGTTTGCAGAATTTCCCTCTCGTCGTCAAGAAAGCCCCTGCTTGAGCGGATGATCATCTCTCCCCTCACCTCATCGTCCTGCATCATGGGGAGAGCGAGGGAGGCAAGGTCCCGATTGGCCACCCCCTCTGAGTGGTGCAGCCCCTCGTAGTTGATCTCCACGTACTCGTAGAACATGCTCAGCTTTTTGACAACCTCCCTCACAAGGTAGAGCGTGTCTCTCTCCCGCGACGTTATCTGGTTTATTTCGTTTACCAGTTTCAGGAGTTTATTCAGCCTCTCCACCTCTTCCTGCATCTTTATCTTCTCCGTAACGTCAATGAGGGTTCCGATTATTGCTGGCTTGCCCTTGAAGATAGTTCTCGATCCGTAAACTTCACAGATTCTCACCTCCCCATCCCCTCTAACGACCTTCAACGTGTAGTTCACGGACTCAACTTTCCCCTCAATTCTCAGCCTTATGTTCCTGTCCACCAGATTCCTGTCATCAGGATGAACGAACTCTAAGGGAGACTTCCCAACCAGATCTTTCTGTTTGTAGCCCCACAGCTCCGCAAGCTTGGGATTAACGTACTTGAAAACACCATCCTGGATCAGGTATATTCCCACCAGTGATTTCTCAGCGAGTTTTCTGAACATCTCCTCTGACTCGCACAGCTTCTTCTCCAGCTCTTTCTTCAGCGTTACATCCCTCGCAATGCCATGGATGGCTACCACTCTTCCCTTCTCCAATATTGGCCTGGCCCTTACCTCCAACCACACCTTTCGGCCATCCTTCGACCTGCAAAGTATCTCGAAAGCCTCCTTCTGTGCCTTGCCGGTCTCCGCAATTCTGCGTATTCCTTCCATGATCACGGGAACGTATTCCTCTTCAACGAGATCTCGGATGTTCATGTTTTCCAGCTCATCCCTTCTGTATCCAAGCAACTTTGTGGCCATTTTGTTCACAGAGAGGATGTTTCCTTCAAGGTCGTGCATGTAGAGAATGTCGTTGGCGTTCTCCCACAGCTCCCTGTACTTTCTCTCACTCTCCTCCAGCTTTCTTATAAGCTCTTTCAGCTCGGTTATGTCCTCAACGATTCCCTCATAGTACACAGTCCTTCCAGTATTATCCCTAACCGCCACAGCACTCTCTCTAACCCACACAGTGGAACCGTCTTTTCTCTTCCACGCACTCTCCCCGACAAAGTATCCCCTCTCCTCAATTTCCTTCAGGAACCTCGCCCTCTCGTATCCATTCTCAAAGTACTCGTCCTTGCTGAGGTCCCTCTCTCTAACTTCCTCCTCCCTATCATAGCCAAGCAACTTTACCAAAAAGGGGTTCACCATGAGCACTTTCCCATCAGGAGTTGTCCTGTAAATTCCAACAATTGCGTTTTCGAAAATGCTCCTGAAATGCATAGAATCAGAGCTTTCACGATCCACGATCAGTATATCATAGTCCTCACCCTCTGTGACCTCAAATTCTCCCGATAACAGTTTGATTATCCTTTTTTGAGTTCTCTGGATTTTGCTGCTATCTTCACCCTCATCCTCGCACCGTTCTGAATAGTAAGAGCTATTTTCTTTTTATTTAAAAGTTTCTTAGGTACGAAAACCGAACATGGTTTACAGTTCTGCGAATACTTACTGCCAACCTACTGCCAAACCTTTATATCGTTCATGCCGAGGAAGTTCAATGAACCCCCTTCAGACCAAGCTGTGCAACCTTGAGCTGAAGAATCCGCTGATTCTTGCGAGCGGGATTCTCGGAAGCAGTGTCCACTCTTTGAACCTGATCTCAGAGGATGCTGGAGCTGTCGTGACGAAATCTGTCGGTCTGGAAGGGAGAGAGGGGTACAGAAACCCCACGGTTGTAAACTGGAGATGCGGGCTGCTCAACGCTGTTGGTTTGGCCTCCCCACCAGCATCTGAGTTTGCGGAGGAGCTTAAAGACTACGCCAACCACTCCCCTCTGGTGATCTCCCTTTACGGTTACACTCCCGAGGAGTTCTCCAGACTCGTGGAAATATTCGACTCCTCCTTACCCTATCTGCATGCATACGAGATAAATCTGAGCTGCCCACACGTGAGCGGATCTGGATACGATCTTGGAAAGGATCTTGACCTGTCTGCAGAAGTTGTTAAGGCTGCAAAGAGGGCGACGGAAAACCCCATCATCGTCAAAATTTCGGCGATGCACGATTACGTGGAGCTGGCGAGGGCAGTTGAAGATGCTGGAGCAGACGCTGTAACGATCTCCAACACGCTGAGGGGGATGAAGATAGACATCGTTTCCGGAAAGCCGGTTCTGAGCAATATCTATGGCGGTGTCAGTGGCCCAGCAATAAAGCCAATAGCTCTGAAGTGTGTGTACGATCTTTACGAGGTGCTGAAGGTGCCGATTGTGGGGTGTGGAGGGATAACGACGTTTGAAGACGTGTTGGAGTTCATAATGGCCGGAGCAATAGCGGTCCAAGTGGGTTCGGGAGTTTTTTACAGCAGGAGGATCTTTTACAGTCTGAAGGAGAGTCTTATAGCATACACCCGGGCAAAGGGGTGCACGATTTCGGAGCTTGTCGGCATTGCCCATCTCTGAGGACTATCCAAGGTCACCCTAACACAACCCAAACCTTAAATTATCGGTAATCAAGTTTGGTCATGCAAAAAATTGAGTTTTACGATAGAGAAGAGGAGATCGAGGAAATTGAAGGAATACTGAACACCCGTCCAGACCTTATCACCTTCATCTACGGTCCAATAAATTCCGGAAAAACGGAACTCATAAACCACGTTATAGACAGGTTAAGTGGAGAATACGTTACCTTTTACATTAACCTACGCGAAAGGATGATTGGCGATTTTAACGATTTTGTGGAGGCACTTTTCGAGATAGACTTTGGTAGCAGGAAGAAGGTTGTCATCAAGGAAATGATCATAGAGGTGACTAAATTTGCAGGAATACCAATCTCAAGAAGTTTGCTCAACCAGTTCTTTAAAGAGGAGAGGCCAAAAAATGCGTTTAGGTACATTGTTGAGGTCATGAAAGATGTCAGAGCAAAGGGTAAGATGCCAGTATTGATTATGGACGAATTGCAAAAGATCGGTGACATCCAGATCAATGGTCAACTTGTTTACGAGCTTTTCAACCTCTTCATCAGACTTACGAAGGAACTCCATAGCTGCCACGTTTTTGCCATAACTTCTGATAGTCTTTTTATCGAAGAGGTTTACGGAGAGGCAATGCTCCATGGGAGATGTAGGTACATGCTCGTGGACGATTTTGACTATGAAAAAACCACAGGCTTTTTGAGAAAGTATGAGTTTAGTGACAGAGAAATTGAACTAACGTGGGAGTACTTTGGCGGTAAGCCAATTTATCTGGTTGAGGCAATTAAAAACAAGCATAGACTTAGAGAGTTCTGTGAAGAAATGTTGAATTTGAGGGTAAGGCAGATAAAGGACTTTGTTTATGGACTGGAGGAGAGAGACGGAAAGGAGTACGAGAAGGTTTTAAGGCTCTTTGAGACGTTTAAAAAATCAGATTGCTTTGAATACAAGAAACTCACGAAGGAAATAAAGCTCTGCACAAGGAACAACATTTTGTTTGTCGATCCAGTTAGAGGAACTGTTAAACCACAGTCCAGGCTCGATCTGCTCGCCATCAGGAAGATCTTAGACTAATCAAAGTTCAACCTGCTGGGAAAGAAGGGGGCTTGAGAGCATTTTCTCAAAAAATTTGCTGTCCTTCAGCACAGCCCTTGCCGCTGAGGCCATCTTGGCCCCGGACTTTATGATCCTCTCCCCGCTAAGGATGTCAACAAATGAGTTGTTGCCTATCACCGAACCATACTTGGAAAGCGCAGAGATCAGACTGAAATCACATCCACCACCGGGGATCATGGCATCAACGTGAATTGCCGTGCATCCCGCTTTGAACAGCTTCTCAGCCAGCCTTTCATAGTCAAAGCTGTGCCCACCCCTGATCTTAACAAATACCGGGACAATTTTTGATACCCTCATCACGATTTCCAGCAGTTGCTCATGGTTGAAAAGCAACCACTCACCACACCTCGCCGAAACAAGCTCGGGCTGTCTGCAGTGGGCGTTGATCTCCAGAATCCCACCAAACTCTTCCACAAGCTCTGCAACTTCCAAGTACCCGTTGATTTCTGCCGATCTCACATTCACAGCAAAGCCCTTCCTCTTCAGCTTGCGAAGCTCCCTCTCAATCCCTTCAATCGGATCCTCAAAGAGGAACTCCCTTCTCCCCCTCTCGGCAACCTTCTTAGCAGCGTTCATTGCAGCCTTGTCAGCATTGAATCCCCCAAGCACGACGAGGGCAGCTTTTTGGCTTCTGCAAAACTCTGCATCGTTTATTCCGGCCATCGCAGACAGCGCAAGACGGTTCTCAAACCTCATAAAGCTCATCCATTCTCAGTTCCCCATCAAAAACCCTGCTCGCCTTTCCAGTCATGTATGCGGTGTCGCCGATCTCTATCTTCAGAGCCCCGCCCTTGGTGATCACCTCTACCTCGTTGTCCGCAATGCCAAGTTTGTTGGCTATTGCAGCCACGGCCACGCTTCCAGTTCCACAGCTCAACGTCTCATCCTCCACCCCTCTCTCGTAGGTCCTAACCTCGATTCTGTCTCTGCTCTCAACCTTTGCAAAGTTTACGTTTATCCCCTCCGGAAAGATGTCCATGTACCTCACCCTCTTAGCGAGGGGGATTATGTCGAAGTCGAGGCTGTCAACGAATATTACCGCATGCGGCACACCAGTGTTTGCAGCATACAGCTTGTACTTTTTCCCGTTGAACTCTACTTCATAGCCCCACACGTCTGTCAGGGCGGGTATCTCCTCCCTTCTGAACCTTGGCCTTCCCATGTCAACCTTAACCCACCACCCCTGATAGACCTCAAGCTCAAGAACGCCAGCAAGAGTTTCAACCTTCAGTTTTTCGGGCGCATATTTCGGAACATGTCCCTCTTCAACAACGTACCGGGAAAAGCACCGTATTCCGTTACCGCACATCTCCGCTTCGCTCCCATCACTGTTGAAGTACCTGAACCTGGCATCCGCAACATCAGATTTTTGGACAAAAAGCACTCCATCAGCCCCAACTCCAAATCTCCGGTGGCAGACTGCCCTGACAAAGGCCGGTTTCTTATCTTCCGGGATCACAATTCCGCTGAACTCATCCACAAGAACGAAGTCATTTCCGTTGCCGTGCATCTTTGTTATCCTGATTGTCCTGACCATGATGCAGCATTAATTTCAGAAATTAAATTCTTACGTTCCAAGAAAACGCACGAGTTAAGCCTTAGAAATGCCTAAATACTATGACAACAACTAATTCTTAGATGAGGGAGTTAAGTAAGATAAGCAAAAAAGGATTGACAACTCTTCCATCCAGGATAAAGGACGCACTGGGTGCGGAAGAGGGAGACTACTTGGAGTGGAGGGTTGTCGGCAATGAAGTAGTTGTTAGAGTAGTAAAGAACCCATACAAGTTCCTCAGAGGCCGGTATAACGATCCGAAACTAACCTACGATGCCGTGGAGGGTAAAGCAGATCAAATTCTCAGGAGAGATGTAGATGCCAGTAGTTGAGCTTGACATGCTCGTAGCTCTTGTAAACCGCCATGACAGATTTCACAAGCTGGCTGACGAACTGTTTGCGAAAGTTGCTGCTGGAAAGGTTAGAGTGGCTGTGGCAGCATCTGCTCTCGTGGAATACGAGCTGCTGCTGAGGTCGAGGGGGTATCCTGAGAAAGATGTTCGCCGTGATCTCAGGGCGTTTAAGGAGTTGCTACCAGACGTTCCGCTCAGCTCTGATGTCGTTGTGATTGCATCGGAGATGAGAGAAGAATATGGTCTCACATACTTCGACTCTCTGCACGCTGCTTCTGCTTTAGTCCTGGATGGTGTCATAATATCTACGGACAGAGACTACGAAGGGGTGAAAGGTCTCAAAGCAGTGAAGCCAGAGGAATTCTTAGCGGAATTGTGATTGTAGCAGGGATTTTGACTAAGCATTAAACAATTTCAGAAATTAAATTCTTACGTTCCATGTCTTTTCCCGAAATTATTTCCCACTTCAACAAACCCCTGTGTGAAACTCGAT